>JBCCZF010000230.1:0-5576 GCA_039188035.1 Bacteroidota bacterium
GCACCCGAGGCACCGTCCCGGTAAATCTGAAGGTTGGTTTCATATCGTTCACCGGACTTTGCGGACAAGACCATTTCCTCATCATTAAGGTAGGCCTTGTCATATTCCTTAACGGCCACACAGGATACCGAATTTAGGGCGAATACGAATAGGAGACAGCACCATTTCATAATCTAAAATTAGGGATTATTGTCAAACATAATACCGTTACTCTTATGGATCTTGTTGGCATTGTCCACCAAAATAACCTCCGTACCGCCCAATTGGTTTATCAATGCCAGGCCCGCGTCCTTGCCCATAATAAATACTGCCGTGGCCAAAGCATCACAAAGCTCTGCACTTTTGGCAAAAATGGAAACACTATGTATCCCAGTAGACGGCCAACCTGTACGCGGATCGATGATATGCGTGTACTTTTTGCCATCAAACATCACAAAACGTTCATAATTTCCGGAGGTGGCCACAGAGGACTCTACGATAGGAAGCCAGGAAAATATGCGGTCCTTGCTCAATGGATTGGCAATACCGATGAGCCATTTCTCCCCACTTGCCTTGGTTCCCCAGGTGGTAAGATCCCCTGCCGCATTGATGATCCCCGCCACGACCTGCTTGGACACCAACAATTCCTTGGCCTTATCGGCCGCATAGCCCTTGCCTACGGCCCCAAAGGAAATCTTCATACCCTTTTGTTTTAAAAAAACCGTCTGCTGCTTGGGATTTAGGATAATTTTTTGATACCCGACCTTGGCTATTGATTTTTTTATTTGGGCTTCATCGGGAAGGTACTCCATAGAACCATCAAATTTCCAAATCCTGTCAATAGAGCTATACGAAATGTCAAAAGCGCCATCCGTAATCTCAGAAATCTGCTTACAGCGCTCAATAAGCTTAAAAAGTTCGTAGCTCACCTCAACTGGACGAATCCCGGCATTGGTATTAATCAAGGAGGTTTCGGAATCCGGATCCCAGGAGGATATCATTTTCTCAATCCGGGTTATCTCGGCCACGGCCTCATCAATATTGATATAACCGAGCTCCTCCGTTGGGGCCACTACGGTGATGTCAAAACGGCTTCCCATGAGCCCCATGGTTCGTTTTACGGTAACATTTTTGCGTTCCTGCCCGCAACAGGCAAGAAAAAAAAGACCCATGACCAAGGAAACCACCGCCCTCACTTCACCAAGGTATTTAAGTAGGCTATGTATTCCTCTGGAGACCAATTATGATAACCGGTGCTTCCCAATACCAAGGCCTTCCCGTCCAAAACCAAAATCAAGGGAAAATGTCCCTTGGGATTGTACTTTTCGGCCAAGGCCCTGTTTTCCTTTATTTTTTCTTCCGATAAGCCATTGATTTTCTTTCTTGGAAAATCAGCTTTGTAGAGCACGTAATTTTCCTTGGCATACGCTTTAAATACTTCGGACCGCCAAATGTTCCTATCCAACTTAATGCAGGGGGTACACCAATCCGACCCCGAAAATACCAAAATAAGGGGCCTCCCTTCTTTGGCCATTTCCAAAGCTTCGCCATAATGGGCTACCCAGTCTTGGGCAAACGCCGTCATAACGGACATGAAGGTCAATATGTAGATGGTTTTTCTCAAGATCTGGATTTGGGGGAAAAGCAAAAGAAGTTATTCAAAAACACGTAACAAAGTGCCATTTAACTCCGTACTAAAGATTTTCAAGGGTCTCGCCAGGTTGCTATCCACTTGATTTAAAGGGGTGCCGTCCTGCGCAAAGCGCGAACCGTGGACATCACAGTAAAAAATGCCGCCATCCACGGTAACAAAACGTACTTGATCATAAGCCTCATGGCTACAAACCTGGCTAGCGGCCACAAAATTGCCCTCCAAATTTCTTACCACTACCACGAGATCTTTTAGGATAAAATCTCCGTTATTGGCCAAGTCCAATCCCTCTTCCGAGCTTAGGTCTATTGTAAAATCCACCCCGGTGGGTACGGGAACATTACCTCCTTCTTCCTCTTTTGAACATCCATGAAGACAGGGAAATGTTAAGGCAAAAGCCGCTCCAGCCCCCAAACTTCTTAAAAACTCCTTCCGTTCCACAGCCTATTTTATTTCACGGCCTTGATCGCGCTTTTTCGATTTGCCCGAAGGCTCGAACAAGTCCATTATAAACAACGTTGTAATTGGGCTTATCGTATGCCTCCTTTGGGTCTTTTGAATAAGGATATGGCCTAACGCGAAGAAAAAAGGCAAAAGCAAGCCGATACCCTCTGGAAAGTTCAGTAAACGAATGTGTCAAACGTGCTATGAATGGTCAGTTTTTTGGAAGGTGAGGCTTCTACCCTACCCACAACCTGGGCCTGTACCCCAAAATCCTCCGAAATACGAATCAAATCCGCTGCAATCTCGGAATTTACATACAGTTCCAAACGATGCCCACAATTGAATACTTGGTACATCTCCCTCCATCCTGTCCCGGATTGTTCCTGAATTAAACGAAAAAGTGGCGGGAGTGCAAAAAGATTATCCTTGATGACATGAAGATCATCTACAAAATGAAGGATCTTCGTCTGTGCGCCCCCACTGCAATGTACCATGCCATGAATATCCGTGGAGGTATATTTTTCTAGGACTTTCTTTATGATAGGAGCATAGGTCCTTGTTGGGGAAAGCACCAGCCTACCGGCGTCCAGCGGAGCATCGGCCACAGCATCGGTTAACACCTTCTCACCGGAATACACCAAATCCTCCGGAACCCCTGGATCATAGCTCTCGGGATACAATTTGGCCAAATATTTGGCAAAAACGTCGTGGCGGGCAGAGGTAAGCCCATTACTGCCCATGCCCCCATTATACGCCTTTTCATAATGGGCCTGGCCAAAGGAAGCCAGCCCCACGATAACATCCCCAGGCCGAATATTGGCGTTGTCTATGACCTTTTTCCGGGACATACGGGCCGTAACCGTTGAATCCACAATAATGGTACGCACCAAGTCCCCTACATCGGCCGTCTCACCACCGGTGGATCGGATACGTATTCCATGCTCCAACAGATCGGCGATCAATTCCTCGGTACCATTGATAATGGCGGAGATAACTTCTCCGGGAACCAGGTTCTTATTCCTGCCTATGGTAGAGGAAAGCAAAATATTATCCGTGGCCCCCACACAAATTAAATCATCCAGGTTCATGACCAAGGCATCTTGGGCGATACCTTTCCAAACAGAGACATCCCCTGTCTCCTTCCAATACATATAGGCCAGGGAAGATTTGGTGCCCGCGCCATCCGCATGCATCACCAGACAGTATTTGGGATCATTGGTGAGATAGTCCGGAACAATTTTACAGAAGGCTTTGGAGAACAGCCCTTTATCAATGTTCTTAATGGCATTATGCACATCTTCCTTGGAGGCCGAAACCCCTCTTTTGCTATATCTATCACTGGTGGCCATACTCATCGCTAACGATTTTTGGCAAAAATAGCGGAATCCTGGAAACAGATGCATCCCAAGCCATTTCATTCTTCGAACAAAACCGGTATTCCAAGGTTTTTTGGATTTCCGATAAGGAAATACGCCGCCTATGTACTAAACAGTAGCTCCCTATATTTGGTCAGTGGCCAGGAGTTATCGTCAATAAGACGTTCCAAGCGATCGGAGTGGTACCGGATTTCCTCAAAATAGGGTCGCACACCATCGCAATATGCCTCAGCTTTTTTATGTATATCGCCAATGGTATTGGCCCTTTTTCGTGTTTGTACCATACGATCGGTCTTTTTCTTTATTTCCGAAAGATGTTCCGCCATCTGCTCGATAATATTCAATTGCCCCTCCGATATCTTTTTATGTACTGCCCCATAAATCTCCTTTAGGCCGTTTACATTGGTGATCAATCGGTTTTGATAGTCTACTGCGGCAGGGATAATGTGACCGTATACCAAATCGTGCAACACCCTACCCTCTATTTGTATGTGAAGGATATAGGCCGCCAGATCTACTTCTTGGCGGGCCCTTACCTCTGCCTCGTTCAACACCCCCATTTCCGAGAAGAGCGAAAGGCTGTCCTTGGTGGTCAATACCTTAAGGGCCTCCGGGGTAGTGCGATTGTTGCTCAATTTACGTCTTTGCGCCTCCTTTTGCCAATCTGTGCTATAACCGTCGCCGTCAAAACGGATACGCTTGGAAGTCTTGATATACTCCCGCAACACATTAAAAATGGCCTCGTCCTTTTTAAGGCTTTTTTTGTCGATAAGTGCATCCACCTCCTTTTTAAACGTTTTCAGCTGTTTGGCCACAATGGTGTTCAAAATGGTCATGGGCTTGGCGCAATTGGCCTTGGACCCCACCCCGCGTATTTCAAATTTGTTCCCTGTAAAAGCAAAGGGCGAAGTCCGGTTCCTATCCGTATTGTCAACCAAGATCTCCGGTATCTTGCCAACCACATTAAGCTTAAGCTCCGTTTTTTCCTCCGGGGATAGTTTTCCCCGGGAAACACCCTCCAACTCATCCAGCACCTGTGTCAACTGTTTGCCAATAAAAATGGAGAGTATGGCTGGAGGTGCCTCATTGGCCCCTAAACGATGGTCATTGCTTGCCGATGCAATTGAGGAACGCAAAAGCTCTTCATAGCCATCCACGGCCTTAATGGTATTTACGAAGAACGTTAGAAATTGAAGGTTTTTCATAGGCGTAGAGCCAGGGCTTAAAAGATTGACACCTGTATCCGTGGCCAAGGACCAATTGTTATGTTTCCCGGAACCGTTTATTCCCGCAAAGGGCTTTTCGTGGAAAAGGACTTTTAGGTTATGCCGCCCGGCAACCTTTTCCATAACATCCATCAACAAAAGATTATGGTCCACGGCAAGATTGGCCTCCTCAAACACTGGGGCGAGCTCAAACTGATTGGGGGCCACCTCATTATGACGGGTCTTTACCGGAATGCCCAATCGGGTACATTCTATTTCCAACTCCTTCATATACGCCAATACACGTTCCGGGATTACTCCAAAGTAATGATCGTCCAGCTGCTGTCCCTTGGCCGCGGAATGCCCCAACAAAGTCCTTCCGGTAAGCATTATGTCCGGTCTTGAATGGGCCAAAGCCTTGTCTATCAGGAAATATTCCTGCTCCCAACCCAGGGTTGCACTTACCTTGGCCACATTCTTATTAAAGTATTTAGCTACTGCCGTTGCCGCCTCATCCACTGCGTGCAGGGCCCTGAGCAAAGGGGCCTTGTTGTCCAGGGCCTCTCCATTATAAGATACAAAAACCGTTGGGATACAAAGGGTGGTACCGTAGACAAAAGCTGGGGAAGTAGGATCCCAGGCCGTATATCCCCGGGCCTCAAAGGTATTTCGCAGGCCTCCACTGGGGAAACTAGAGGCGTCCGGCTCCTGTTGCACCAGTTGGCCTCCCCCAAAGGATTCCAGGGCCCGTCCATTAGGCAAAAGATCCATGAAGGCATCGTGCTTCTCCGCAGTGGATCCCGTTAAGGGCTGAAACCAGTGCGTATAATGGGTAGCCCCCAAGGCAATGGCCCATCCCTTTATGGCCTCCGCTACTTGGTCGGCAATTTTCCTATCAATCTTGTTTCCTGAAAAGACAGC
>JBCCZF010000231.1:0-5523 GCA_039188035.1 Bacteroidota bacterium
CCCGGGTTTGGCAAAGGAAGAAACCGGTTTATGATATTTGTCATATACTAGCATGGTAGGGGGTCATATCTTACACTAGTTTTTTATAACAGTGAATAAATGGGCCATCATGGGAGAACTTAATGTGAAAAAGCTAGCAGGAAACCCGGAAAAGATTAAATACATAAGTCAACTTACCAAGGATATTGCCGCCTTGGAACGCATGTTGGCCGAGAACCGTTTCGAAAAGGACGATATGCATATCGGGGCAGAACAGGAATTTTGCCTTGTGAACGGGGATTGGAGTCCTTCGGACAAGGCAGAAGCTATTTTGGAAGACTTGGATGATCCTGCCTTTACCTCGGAATTGGCTTTGTACAACCTGGAAATCAATCTAAATCCCCTAAAACTGAAAGACCATTGTTTCTCGGAATTGCACAAGCGTTTGGACCAATTGTTGGAAAATGTGGGAAAAGCGGCCGCCAAGTACGACAATAGGGTGTTGCTTACCGGTATTTTGCCCACGATAAAGCCCAAACATTTAAAAATTGAGTATATGACACCCTTAAAAAGGTACCAGGTGCTCAATGATGCTATAACGGATATTCGAAAGAACGATATAGAGTTACATATTAAAGGAGTAGACGAACTTAATCTGCGGCACGACTCCATTTTGTACGAAGGATGTAACACCAGTTTCCAGGCCCATTTGCAGATAGATCCAGACGATTTTGAGGACACCTATAATTGGGCCCAGGCCATCGCAGGCCCCGTACTTTCCATTTGTACCAATTCTCCCCTGCTTATGGGGCGTGAGCTCTGGGAAGAAACGAGGATTGCGCTTTTTGCCCAAAGTGTGGATACCCGATCAAGCACCTTTATCCTAAATGAGAAAGAAGCCAGGGTTGGCTTTGGGAACCAATGGGTGCGGGGTACTGTGGCCGACTTTTTTAAGGATTCGGTTATCCGCTTTCGCAGTTTGTTGACCATGGACTTTGATACGGATAGCCTTACCGAATTGGATTCTGGGAAAACACCTAAACTCCGGGCCCTAAACCTGCATAACGGAACGGTTTATAAGTGGAACCGACTTTGCTATGGAACCAATGACGGCGTTCCCCATATACGGATAGAGAACCGCTATTTGCCTTCCGGCCCTACCACTGAGGATGAAATAGCCAATATGATGTTATGGGTAGGATTGATGAAGGGAAGACCCAAGGCCTTTGACGCGATTCATCAGAAGATGGATTTTAAGGATGTTAAAGGGAATTTCTTCAATGCCGCCAGGTACGGTATGGCCGCCCAGTTCTATTGGGAAAATACCTTGATTTCCAGCAGGGACCTTTTACTGGATCATCTACTTCCCATAGCTTTTAGGGGACTGTACAGTATGAATGTGGCACCGGAGGATGCCGAACGCTATTTGTCCGTAATTGAACGCAGGATTCGATCTATGAACGGTTCCCGATGGATGGTGGAAGGGTTTCGGAAATTGAAAAGGGAGTTTAAGACCCCTGAGGCCCTTAAAATTTTGACTGCCACAATGCATGACCGACAGGAAAAGGGATATGATGTGGACGCCTGGCAACTTCCCCGGGGAGACGAATATCAGACCCGGAAGAAACATAGGGTGGTGGCCGATGCAATGAGTACCAAGATTATTACGGCCCAGGAAACAGATAGTGCGGAACTGGTGCTATGCATGATGCAGTGGAAGAACATTCACCATGTCCCTATTTTGAATGGCCATTTAGACCTTGTGGGCCTTTTGACCTGGTCCGATGTCGGTCATTTGTTGGACAATTCTGCCAAGTTGGAAGAGCGTGTAGGGAGTATTATGGAAACCAACCTAATTACCACTACCGCAGATACCCGCTTGAAGGAGGCCAAGAAAATAATTGAATCACAACCTATCAATTGTCTTCCGGTGGTGCATCACAACAAGTTGGTGGGTATCCTAACCTCCAATGACCTATAATTTATGGTAAAGAGGCCTACCTCCCATAACCCTTCTACCTGTGAAAGAATAATAGGTGATATTCGCGGAAAGGACAAAGGCCCTACCCTTTTGTTTTTTGGGGGTATACACGGCAATGAACACGCAGGGGTAAAGGCTTTGGAACATGTTTTCCACAAACTGGAAAAAAGGGCATTCAAGGTAAGGGGAAACGCAATGGGCATACGGGGAAACCTCCCGGCCCTGCTCCGGGAAAAACGGTTTATAGGGAACGACTTAAACCGAATGTGGACCGATTCCCAAATCAATGCCATCCTTGACAAAACAAGTAGGGAAAGAACTATAGAGGAAGGGGAGCTTTCAGAACTGCTCCAGATTATCACAAATAGCCTTTCTACCTTGGAACCCCCTTTCTTTTTTGTGGATTTCCATACTACCTCGAGTAAGACCATGCCATTTATTACCATAAATGATGCCTTGATCAACCGGAAATTTTCCAGTCTTTTTCCGGTGCCCATAATTTTGGGAATCGAGGAGTATCTACAAGGCCCTATGCTGAGCTACATTAATGAAAAGGGTTATGTTTCCCTGGGTTTCGAGTCCGGGCAACACACCGAGCCGAACGCGGTAAAAAACAGTATTGCCTTTCTTTGGTTGTCGTTGGTGTTTAGCGGATTTATGGAAAAGAATGCCGTCCCGGATTTTGATGTGCATTTCAGACGGTTGCAGGAAAGTGCCCGGGCGAACATGCATTTTTATGAGATAACCTACAGGCATGCGTTGGGTAAAAACAATACATTTCGAATGAAAACGGGGTTTCATAGTTTTCAAGGGGTAAAGAAGGGAACTGTATTGGCACGGGATGGCGGCAAGGAGATCAAGGCACTAAGCGATACCATTGTTTTTATGCCCTTGTACCAGGAACAAGGACAGGAAGGATTTTTTCTTGTGCGAAGGATTCCGCGCTGGGCACTGTCCTGGTCCGCATTTTTACGGCGTTTACGGGTTCATGGTCTATTGGGCTGCCTTCCCGGAATTTCATGGAAGGACAGAAAAAAGGAAGAACTTCTGGTAAATCTAAAGATGGCCCAATTTATGGCAGGCCCTTTTTTTCATTTATTGGGCTACCGGAAGAAGAACTTAGATCAGGTCCACGTTCTTATGCAAAACAGGGAGCGTACGGCAAAAAATAATCAGTATAAAAACGAATGGTGGTACAGCGCTCTGACCCAAAAACATGGAGGGAACTACCAATAGTTCAAGTTCTACTCCTGGCCCATCCAGACATTGTTTTCCCCATTGACGTCCGCCATTAGTTGGGAGGGGTCTATCATAACGCCCTTTATGGATTCCAAAGGTTTGTTCAAGGTAAATCCGTAGGTAGGAAAGGCCCAGGGCCAATCTGGAAGTACGGTGCGCTCCAATTGCGGATAAGGGTTGTCTTTTTCGCCCCGCATCATCCGTAAGGGGGCATAAAACGTTTCCTGGCTACCGTCTTTGTAGACTACCAAAACATCCAGCGGCATGGGCATTAGCCCTATGCGCTCCAAGCCAACCCAAGTCTTGTTGTCTTCCACGGATTTTACCTCGGTAACGGCATAATCTATGGTATTGGCCGTTTGGACCCAGTCCGTAAGATACCAGCCCAACTGCATGCCGGAGACCTTCTCCGCAATCCGAATAAAATCATTGGGCGTGGGGTGTTTAAACTTAAAATCCGTATAGTATTTGCGCAATGCCTCCATAAGCTTGTCCTGCCCAATAAGATATCCCAGTTGGGCCAAGAATATGGAACCCTTACTGTAGGCGGCCGCGGAATACGCGAAGTTTAGCGCGTATCGGTCCGCATGGGTAGTCATGGGCTGTTCCTTGCCGGAAAGGGCCAGACCAAGATAACTAGTGTAGGATCTTTGGAAAGGGTTTTCCTTTTTGGGTTCCATAATCTCGTTCATGCAAAGCGATGAAATAAAGGTCGTAAACCCCTCATCCATCCACTCATGCTTGGATTCATTGGTGGCCAGAAGGTGTTGAAACCAGGAATGTGCCATTTCATGGGCGGTTACCCCCACAAGGCTTCCAAACGTTCTCTTTCCGGTAATCAGGGTGGCCATGGCATACTCCATCCCGCCATCGCCACCCTGGATTACGGAATATTGCTTATAAGGATATTTGCCTATACTAGTACTGAAAAATCGCATCATTTCCGCCGTCTTTGGCTGTAACTTTTTCCAGTTTTCGATGATTTCCGGGTCGTTCTGGTAGAGAAAATGTAGTACGGGACCATCCTCCATAGGCAAAACATCATGGATGTAATCCGGATCGGCTGCCCAGACAAAGTCGTGTACGCCCGGTGCCTTAAAATGCCAAGAGAGCGTTTTGCCTTTGGGGCGCTTTACCTTGGTGCCCGGTTCCTCATATCCGTAACCAATTTCCCGTGGATTCTGTAGATATCCGCTTCCACCTACAATATAGTCCTTGTCCAGGGTAAGGGTAACGTCAAAATCGCCCCATACCCCGTGGAATTCCCTGGCAATATAGGGGTTGGCATGCCAGCCCTCATAATCGTACTCCACCATTTTGGGATACCATTGGCTCATGGAAAGGGCAACCCCCTCCTTGCTATTTCTGCCGCCACGGCGCACCAAAACGGGCACTTGTCCCTGGAACGTCATGTTCAGAGTCGTCTTTTCCCCTGGTAGGATAGGTTTTGCCAAGTCGACGACCAGGATTGTGCCTTCCTCGTTAAAGTTGACCTTGGCCCCGTCCTGGCTAAGGGAAACAGCATGTAAATGGCCCATTTCCTCCTTGGAAAGGGAGGCAATGCGACTTTTTTTATCCGAATCGATCATTCTGCCATCCGGATCGGCAATGGTCCGGAGCCGGATGTCCATCTCACTTCCCGGTTGGAAGGCATTGTAATACAGATGATAGAATACCCTATTCAAAGTATCTGGCGAGTGGTTGGTATACACCAATTTTTGGGTGCCGGAATAGTGGAAGCTTTCCACATCCATTTCCACATCCATGGTGTAGTCCACATGTTGTTGCCAGTAAAGCGTATTTTGGGCATAAAGTTGGAGGCCCGTTCCCATAAACCAAAATGCACATAGGAAAAAAAGAATCCCGTCTTTTGTCATCTCCAGGGCTATAAATTTATTTTTCCTTTGGATACCCCTGCGGCAACGATCAGGGCGTTATAGGCATTGGCGATTCTACCGGAAGTTGAAACCTCCTCCAGCTTGCCAGATTTGTCGGGATTTCCGCCCAAAATCATCGTTGCCTTTATCGGAAGCCCGGATTTTAGGATTATCTTTTTTACCTGGGCGGCGGACAGTTTGGGAAACTGTGAGCGGAGCAGGGCGGCAATACCTGCAACTCCAGGAGATGCCATAGAGGTACCGCCATTAAAATCATATTCGTTGTTGGGCATGGTGGAATACACTTTTCCCCCAGGGGCAAAAATATCCACATTGCTTTTTCCGTAGTTGGAAAAGGAAGCCAACATTTCGGATCCATATTCGGGGTCTAGGGCTCCTACGGTGATAACATTATCCGCCATTTCGGCTCCTGTACCAATTTGATCG
>JBCCZF010000232.1:0-5500 GCA_039188035.1 Bacteroidota bacterium
ATAAATTGGAAATATGCCGGATGTATTAAATCAATTGGGATATCTTGCGGGAGCCTCAAGATTTCGGAGAATTAGTGAAAAACTTCAAAAGGATGGCGATAAAATTTACGCCGATGCCCATATTCCCTTCAGGGCCAGTTGGTTTTCTGTTTACTATGTTTTGGCAAAATCCAATTCCCCACAAACCGTACTTGAGATTTCCCATCAAATTGGTTTTTCCCATATTACGGTAAAGAACATTTTACGCGAATTACATAGAAATGAATTCGTCAGCATCACACCCAACCCAGACGACAAACGTTCCAAATTAGCTGAACTCACCCCAAAGGGGAAAGAACTGCAGGATAAACTTGAGCCTTTATGGTTTTCGTTTTCAAATACACTAAAAGACCTATTCTCCCTTGGACATCCGGATATGATCAATATTCTGGACAGGCTTGATCGGGAGATTAGCAGTAAACCTATCAATGAACGTATTCGTGGACCCCAAGGGGCATCCGTAAAAATCATTGATTATAAGCCTAGTTTAAAAGAACGTTTTTATGAATTGGCCGGACCTTGGTTATTGGGCGTTTTGAATGGGGAATTGGAAGAAGACGATACATTCACTTTACACCATCCCGATAAGGCCTATTTGGAAAGCGGTGGATTTCTCTTTTACGCCAAGTTCAAAAATGAAATAGTAGGTTGTGTCGCCCTTAAACGATTGGATGAGGATACTTTTGAATTTGCCAAGCTGTTCATTGATCCCAACTTTAGACGACTGGGAATAGCGACAAAACTCATTGAACGTTGCGTAAGCCGTTGCCTGGAAAACGAGGCCAAAGAATTATGGCTGCAAACCACTATGCGCATGCCGCAAGCACACAAGCTATACTACAAACTAGGATTTAAGGATAAATTGCCCCCATCCCCAATGGATGTATTGGGAAGAACCGAAAAAATTATGTGTCTTCTACTATAAAATCGTCTTGAGTTCCTTAGGCGATATTGCCGTAGCCGTTCCCCTAACGCAACTTCCCAAACTTGACCCCTAAGAAAAATGTCCTTGGGGCATTGGGCCCATAGATATAGTCGGAATCCCGGGTGGGGCCCACCTCAAAATCGTCCTGATAGCTGTTGAACAGGTTTTTGACCCCACCGGAAAAGGTAACCATAAAATTCTCATCAAAGTCCACATGGGATTCCAGCTTAAGGTTCAGATCAAAAAAGGCGTTTACCTCGTTCAATTGTAAAAAACCGGTATCGCTGATGACCCGGGGTACCGTCATCCCGCCGGTATAGGTGCCCGTAAGGTCCAGATTAAAGGATTTTTTAGGAATCCAGGCGGCGTTGAGATAGCCATAAAAATTGGGGTTGCGCACAAACTCGTCCACAATAACATCGGATTCCCCCGGCGTACCATCCGTTTCAAAAAGCAATTGGGGCTCATTGTATTCCGCCCGTTGCACCGTTCCCCCCAATTGAAACTGCCATGCGGGATCGGGGGAAACCCCAAATTCAAAGTTGCTACCGAACACTCTTGCGCCCTCCCCATTGCGCACTTCCTCCAGAATGGAACCATTGTCCAACACGGCGCCCGTGCTCACCAGGGTAAAGGGATCTTCCAGGGCCGTATAAAAACCTTCGACCAGAAAATCCAGCTGTAGCAAACCCACCGACTTGGAATAATTCAACGATGCGGTATAGGCATTGGAGAATTCCGTATCCAGATCCTCGGATAGGATTACAAATTGGGGCTCCCCGCCCACACTGGAAATATGCAGGTCCTCGTTAAAGGCTTGTGGTGCCCTAAAGCCCCGGGCATACCCGCCCCGCAATTTTAACTCCGGCGTGAACTGATAGGAGAGGGTTATCCTCGGAGAGAGAACGGTCTGGCCCAAATCCACTTCCCTATTTATGCCCCCTATGGAATAGGTACCATCTACCGAAACATGGTCCAGACGCCCCCCTAGCAGCGCAGTAAACCTTTGCGACGGTTTCCATTCGTACTGGGCATAACCTCCCAAGGAATTTACCCGTTGATCGATCAGCCTGTCATAACCGGGAATAACGTCCTCGGTATTGGCATGGTTAAACTCCGTGCCTACCGTAAGCACGTCCGCATTGGAAAAATCCCGGGTAAACTGCAGGCCGTTTACCCAAGCCAAATCCTTGGTGGTTCCAAAGGCGTTGTTGGCCAAAACACTGTCCTGTTCCGTCCGGCCACCGCCAAGCCCCCCATAAAAGCTATCCCTATTGGTATAGGAGGCCGAGGTATAGACCTGGAATTTTTGACTGAGGTCTTTGCTGTTCAATTCGTAATCCGCACCCCCTATAAAGGTATCGTGATCCAACTCCTCCGTAATATCCGTAAACTGGGGGGCCAGTTCCAAACGATCTCCACCTCTGCGGTACTCACGGATGGCGTTAAGATTTACGGAAACCCGACTCCGATCCGTAGGCCTTAAAAAGGCTTTGGCCCCCACCGTATTGTTCCGCAATTCTACGAGTTCCGTAAAGCCGTCCCCGTTGGCATCAAATCCCTCGCGGTTGCGGTAGGCGCCAAAAAGCGTAATCCCGCTGTTCAGGTCATCGGCCACAACGGAGGTGTTAAAGCTAAGAATCCGATCGGGCACCTCTCCGTCCACCAGACCAAAATTAGTACCCACTTCCCAGGTATTCAAGATAGGATCCATGGTGATTACGTTTACCGTCCCGGCAATGGCGTTGGATCCAAACAGGGCCGATCCACCGCTGCGCACCACCTCTACCCGCTCAATGATGTTGGTGGGAATCTGTTCCAGCCCATATACCCCCAATAAGGAACTAAAAATAGGCCTGCTATTTAAAAGAATCTGGGTATAGGCCCCATCTAGACCGTTTAACCGTACCTGGGTAAATCCGCAGTTCTGGCAATTGGTCTCCACCCGTACCCCAGGGGCAAAATTGAGGCCATCCGCCAAGGAAATGGATTGGGTGGCCGTCAACAATCTCGGTTTTAAGGTAGATACTACCACGGGCGCATTACGCCGCTCCACCCGGTTCCTCGTGGCACTCACAACCACTTCGTTGAGGCCCAGGGCATCTTCCACCAATTCAAAATTCAGGGTATTCGCTACACCCTTGGATACCGTAATGGTCTTCGTTACATTGCGATAGCCCTGGGCACTTACCTTAACGGTCCATTCACCCGGGGAAACGGATAGTTCATACGAACCGTTTGCATCGGCATTGGTTCCTTCCGAACCATTTTCCACATATACCGTGGCAAAGGGCACGGGTCTGTCACCGGCCGTTACCCGGCCGGTTATGGCAGATGTCTTGTTTTGTGCCAGTACCACACCCAAACTTCCCCAAAGCAAAATCCCAAAGAACACTTTTTTCAGATACATCCCTTTATATTTTTAACACACTTAATTTATTTTTAGACAAAGCTAAATATTTTATTATACAACACAAAAAATTAATAGTCGTAAATTTAAAATGACGGAGTTACCCAAGATCCATAGTGATGCACTGTACTAAATTCATTCTTTTGAAGAAACCACGGCCCGTACGCGGTTTTACATTTTTGGCTGGGAAAATGATAACCCCAAATCCGAACTTCGGCCCAAAAAAGAATTTGTTTATATTAACGTGGTTTAAACTACTTCCCAGCAAAAGGAAAAAATACGTACCATGCATATCAAAAGAACCTATACCACCCTGGAAATGGCCGCTTGGACGCGGTACGAGACCTTTCTTTTTTTCCTAATCGTTACGGTCTGGGCGGCGGCCTATTACTTCTTTGATCTTGGCTGGCTAAAAATTCCGTGGACACCCTTGGCCCTTATCGGTACGGCCGTGGCTTTCGTAATCGGATTTCAAAACAATTCGTCCTACGGGCGTATCTGGGAGGCTCGGAAGATTTGGGGCGGGATCGTAAACACTTCCCGAACCTGGGGCATGTATCTACAGGACATGCTTACCAACGAACATGCCCAAAACCCGATGGACGAAACGGGACTCCGGGCGGAAGTAAAGTCATTGACCTACCGCCATATCGCCTGGATGACCGCCTTGAGGCATGCCATGCGCATGCCCAAACCTTGGGAGACCACCGTGGGGCATAGGACCAACCAGGAATGGAATATGCGCCCTCCGGAAGTGGATGCCGACCTTTCGGAAGACCTATCCCCATATATCTCCAAAGACGATATGGAATATGTCATGAACAAGGGCAATAAGCAAACAGCCCTAGTATACCTGCAATCCCATCACCTTAGAAAACTAAAAGAGCAGGGGTTTATTTGGGAATTTTCCTTTTTGGAACTGGAGGCCCTATTGCAGGAAATGTTTACCCTACAGGGCAAGAGCGAGCGCATCAAGAATTTTCCCTATCCCCGCCACTTTGCTACACTGAACCACTTTTTTATGTGGATTTTTATTTTATTGCTGCCCATGGCCCTGGTACCCCAATTTGCCGAAATCGGGGAGGGTATTGCCGCAGAACACCCCTGGGCAGGCAAACTCTTTGTGTGGTTCTCCATTCCCTTTTATGTCATCGTGGCTTGGATCTTTCACACCATGGAGCGGATCGGCCGTACCGGGGAAAACCCCTTTGAGGGGACGGCCAACGATGTCCCCATCTCTACTATCGCCCGCGGTATCGAGATAGACCTTCGCCAAAATCTGGGGGAAACCCCGGAGGAAATTCCGGAACAATTTCCGGTACGGCACCATACGCAGTTCTAAATCCCGAACAGTACGAAGCCATGAAGACGTTACTGACTTTACTTACCTTCCTTTGCCTATCTTCCACCATGTATGGCCAACAAAAGACCATACATGTATTTGTTGCCCTTTGCGATAATGAAAACCAGGGCATTGTCCCTGTACCTGCTACCTTGGGAAACGGAAAAGACATTAAAAACAATCTATACTGGGGAGCGGCCTTTGGCGTAAAATCCTATTTTAAGCACAAGACCTCGGATTGGAATCTGGTACGCAGCCTCCCTGCGAAAAATCCCTATATCCTGGAACGCCTTTTGTTCAAACACGCCATAAAGGATGTTTATATGCTGGCGGATGCCTATGATGGGGAGCGGATAAAACACTGTACCACGGATTTCCTAAAGGCCGCCAACGGGCAATTGCCCTTAATCATTGCGCTCAATTCCAAAAAACTGGGGTTTGGCGGCAGGGCTGATCTCATGGCCTATATAGGCCACGATGGCCTAATGGACTTTGAGGTAGATCTAAGCTACCATCCAAAAGTAGACCAAACCAAGGACGTGATTATCCTGGCCTGTTACAGCAAAAACTACTTTTCCCCACATATTAAATCGGCCAAGGCCAACCCTATTTTATGGACGACCCATTTGATGGCCCCGGAAGCCTACAGCCTAAAGGCCGCCTTGGATGGTTGGATGGAAAACGAAGATGGCACCCAGATAAAGGAGCGGGCGGCACAGGCCTACGACACCTATCAAAAATGTGGGATTCGGGGAGCGCGGAATTTGTTTGCCTACGGGTTTTG
>JBCCZF010000233.1:0-5444 GCA_039188035.1 Bacteroidota bacterium
AATAATCGAACAAATCCCGTCTATGATGAATACGGAGTGCTATGGCCCGGGCCACATCCAAGGCAACGCCCCCGCCAATACCCACAATGCAATCCCTTTCGGTTTCCTGATACCGGTCCCCGCCCTTAAGCACATCGGACTTCACCGGATTCTTGTGCATCTCATGAAATACAGCCACGGAAAGCCCCTTTCCTTCCAAAGTGTTTTGGATTTCCTTGAAGAAATCCAACTCCGCCACCGTACCATCCGTAACCAGCAGCGGTCTAGAAAGTGCATGGGCCTTTAGGTAATCGCCCAATTCCATACAAGCCCCCGGGCCAAAGCGGATAGGAGCCGGGAAATTGAAGCTGTGAATCCTGTTTATATCCATACGTTAGATGATTTCAAAGTAGCGTTTTGTCTCCCAATCGGTCACGGTGGCCATGAATTGTTTCCATTCCCATTCCCGGGTTTTGGCAAAATGATCCACAAAAGTGTCCCCAAAAAGAGTACGGGCGACTTTAGATCGTTTCATTTTTTGGGCGGCTTCCCAAAGATTGGACGGAAGGATGCCCTTTTTCACGGCATAGCCGTTGGCTTTGGTCTCCGGGATTTTTAAGGGGAGTTCCCGTTGTATGCCATAAAGTCCACTGGCCAAACAGGCGGCCATGGCCTAGTACGGATTTACATCGGCCCCCACGACCCGATGTTCAATACGGGTGCTTTTTTCCCCTTGGGCCAATACCCTAAGGGAACAGGTGCGGTTGTCATGCCCCCAGGTCTGATTGATGGGTGCCCACGCCCCTACCACCAGTCGTTTAAAGCTGTTTACCGTGGGCGCGAACATGGGTACTATTTCCGGAAGACAATGGAGCTGCCCGGCCAGAAAATGTTCCATAATCTTGCTTCTGTTCTTTTCACCGGCCTCATCATAAAAACAATTTTTCCCCGTCTCCCGATGCCAAAGACTTTGATGGATATGCCCCCCACAACCCGGGAGTTCCTGGCTGGGTTTGGCCATAAAACTGGCCCGCACCCCATGGCGATAGGCAATCTCCTTTACCGCGGTCTTGAACAGTACGGCCCGATCCGCCGCTTCCAGGATACCGCTATACCGGATGGCCGCTTCCGTGGCTCCCGGCCCGGTCTCCGTATGAAGGCCTTCCAAAGGGACGCCAAATCCCTCCAACATGGTAAAGAGATCCGTGAAATACCCTTGATTTTCAGACATGCGCAAAACGGAATAGCCGAACATCCCTGGAGTCAACGGTTTTAAGGAGGCCTGGGATTTTCCCGCCACCGATTCCGCGGTCTCCCTATAATTGAACCATTCAAACTCCTGAGCATATTGGGGCACATAGCCCATGTCTTGGGCCTGTCCGATTACCTTCTTCAAAAGACTCCGCGGACAAACGGCGAGAGGTTTGGAGCCATCACCCCCAAAATCGGCCATAAAAAAGGGAACATCGTCCTCCCAGGGAATCGTCCTATACGAATCCAAGGCAATGGCCGCATCAAAATCGCCATAGCCCGTATGCCATCCGGTTATCTTGATATCGTTTTCGTAATCCCCATCCACCATATCCCATCCAAAGACTACGGAACAAAATCCAAAACCGCTCTCGAGGGCGCTCAACAATTTGTCCTTATGCATGTATTTGCCCCGGAGTACACCATCCATATCGGTGATGGCCACTTTTATCCTATTGTGATCGGTTTCCCGTAGGCGTTTGATGATATCGTTCTTATCCATCCGTCAATCTTTTTGAAAATTACTCCATTTTTCGATTTAAAAAACACAAAAAATACAAATAGGACAGCCCCAGGATCCCAAAAAAAATAGCGGCCAATACCGGATTGTAATAGGCCATGGCCAGGAGGGCCACTGTGGCAATAATCAAGGCCGTTGCAGGGAAAAATGGATATAAGGGAACGGTAAAGGGCCTTTCCATGTGGGGCTCTTTTTTGCGCAGGGCAAAAAAAGACACCATGGATACGATATAGAGACCAAGGGCACCAAAACAGGCAATGGTTATAATTTCCCCGGTGGCCCCGGTAAACAGTGCGATTACTCCAATACCGGTATTGAAAACCATGGCGTTGGCGGGTGTCCGAAATTTGGGCTGTACCTTCCCCAAGGCCTTTGGCGCGTAGCCTTTGCGACCAAATTCAAAAACGGCCCTTCCGCCCGCCAGGATAATTCCGTGAAACGAGGCCACAAGCCCAAGAAGTCCAATACCTACCAACAATCGGTACAGGAAATGGCCTTGATCCACTACTTGGGAGAGGGCCAAGGGCAAGGGCGAATCCGAGGCCACCTCGCTTCCGGGAGGATACACCACAGCTTCCCAGCCAGCAACGCCCACGGCCGCCATAAAGGTGAGGATGCACAAGACCACCAGGGTGGCAATGGCGCTTCCAAAACCGATAAGAATACTTCGCTGTGGATTGATGGCCTCCTCCGCTACATTGGCCACCCCTTCGATGGCCAAAAAGAACCAGATGGCAAACGGAATCGCAGCAAAAATCCCGGAATATCCTTGGGGCAAGGGATTGATCTCCAAGTTGGCCCATTCAAAACTGGGCAGGGTGGCCCCGGCGAATATCAAAAGTTCCACCACGGCCAAAACAGTGACTACCAGCTCAAACGAAGCGGCCAGCCTAACCCCTAAAATATTAATGGCGGTAAAGAGTGCATAGGCCCCAATGGCAAATACCAGGACGTGGACATCAGGATACAACAAATTTAAGTAGGCCCCTATGGCCGCGGCAATCGCAGGTGGGGCAAAAATGAACTCCACATTTTGGGCAATACCGGCCACGAACCCCAGGTGCTTGCCCAAACCTCGATGCGCATATTCAAAAGCCCCACCGGCCCTAGGAATGGCACAGGCCATTTCCGTATAACTAAAGGTAAATGTAACATACATGAGAATGACAAAGACCGTGGCAATGGCCAAGCCGTAAGTTCCGCCTTCGGCCAGGCCCAGGTTCCACCCAAAGTACATTCCTGAAATGACATAACCTACCCCAAGCCCCCATAACATTAAGGGACTCAGGGCTTTTTTTAGCTTTACCTCGCCCATTGAAATCCGTGTATTTGCCCGAAGATCCACTTTATTTCCATTTGGGATAGCCCATTGGGAGTCGGCGGCATTCGGTTTCCTTCAAAAATAGCAGAAAAATAGGAGTGACAAAGAAGCAGATGAAAAGAAAAATTCTGTTCCATGGACCCGCAATAAGCGTACAGATTTCAACTTTTGGAACACCTTTTGTTGTTGTTCAAAACCACCGACCAACCTTGGGAAACCTTTAGCTTTGTGCACCTATGAATTCGAAGACTCTTTTACAATCGATCAAAACCCCATTCCTTGTATTTTTTCTGCTTCTTTTTTTGGGAACGTTGTATGCCCAGGAGGACTATGGGATAAAAACCCCGGATACCCAAATCTTTGAACAGATGGATTGTTGCGGACGGTTTGCCACGATTTGGCGCAATCGCTCCAAAGAGATTTCCATGGGGGTCAGACAAGAGAAAGACCGTAAACTCTATCTGTACCTGAACAATAAGGAATGGTTCCTTAACCTCTTTAAGAATCCCAAGGACGGGCTGGCCGTGGATGTGGTTACCAAAGATATGTTCGACTGTGATCTGGCGGTGCTTCCAAAAGAAATTCGGGGCCATGTGCTAAAACCGTTGTATACCCAAGATATTCTCCCCAACGTGGAACAAGTGCAAAAGGGATATTACCGGCTTTTGGTGGGCACCCTGCCCAAAACCTATCACCACAAGGAACTGGAATTCAACATGCTACTGATCAACAATAATTATCTTTGTAATTACTATACCACCTTTTCCCTGCAGTCCTTCAATTTTGAACTGTTGGATACCGGATTGTATTTGGATTCCATACAGTATCGACCCAAAGAATGGGATAAGGGGTTCAAAGAAGGCACCCTACGCAGTGAAAAGGTATTGCGTTTCCAGATTCCCTTTAAAAAGAATGTCAATACCTTTTCGGCCCAGGACATTAAACCGCTTTACGACTCCCTGCAACTTACGGACTACGATATAAAAAGAATTGAGATTACGGCCTATTCCTCCATTGAGGGCAGTATAGAAGCCAACGCAGCCTTACAAAAACAGCGGGCCAACAGCATTATCAATGCGCTACAGACCTTTCAAAAACCCACGATCCAAACGGTGGTCACCACTTCGGAGAATTGGGTAGATTTTCTGAACGACATCAAGGGTACGCCCCATGATTCCCTGCGGTTTTTATCAAAGTCGGCCATTCGACAAAAGCTAACTGAACCTGGTTTCTCGGATATGGAGTACTATTTACAACACCATCGCAAAGCCTTGGTAAACCTGTATCTGGACAAGGTGGATGCCTTTACCGAGCTTAGTGGGGAACAACTGCTCCAGGAATTCAACACGGCCCTTCTGGCCGATGAATTGGGCAAAGCCGAGGAAATACAGTATACCCTGTTCCGCAGAATGCGCAATACCGAAATCGACCCCAATTTGTTGCGCCAAATGGAGATTCCCAAACAACGCCGGTTTGTGGAATTCTTTAATGCCAATTCGGCCTTTCGCTACCAGATGAACCAACAAGATATGTTCAGCACCTATTACGAACTACAGCGATTGGATAGTCTAATGCCCAACAACAAAAAAGTAGTCTACAACCTTACGGCCTTAAAATTGCGGATGAACCATGCGCTTCGCTTGATGCCGGACAAGGCCCAATTACTAAAGCAAATTGCCCAATTACGGCAGTTGGACTTGGACGAAGGGCTACGGCAGCGCCTGTTGGTAAACCTACATATCATTACTGCGGAGCTGCTGATGCGGGAGGGCGATTATGACGGGAAGGATGAATCCGTGGCCTTTATTCTACAGGCCTATACCAAAATTCCTTTGTCCGATAGGGATTATCTAAGCCTGGCCCAATTTGTCACCTATTACTACGATCGGGAAACCGCCATAACGCTTTTGCGGGATAAGGTAAATGACATTGCCGTGGACAAACGCCTGTTGTTCTATTACCTGAACCTGACCTTGATCGACGAAACCTACACCAACGATCCGGATTACCGTACCATTATGCTGAACGCGATAAATTTGGATCAAGAGCGGTTTTGCGGGATTTTTGATTCCTCGGAGGAAGGCGGGGTTACCTTTCAATTGCTTAAAAATGCGTATTTACGCGATACGTATTGCGAGAATTGTGGGGAGTGATAAAATAGTGGCGTCTTGTCCTTAGGAGTTTAGGAGTGGTTGCGGTTGAAGTGCTAAGCGTTGAAGGTTCAATTCAGTGGGCAGTTGCAGTAGCGGTAAGCAGTTTGGGGTTCAAGGTACTACTTGGAAATTCCCTAAATTCAACCGTCTATATTCGCTTGGGCTCATCCCGGTCTTGACCTTGAAGGTTTTGGAAAAATGTTGGGAGTACTCGTATCCC
>JBCCZF010000234.1:0-5439 GCA_039188035.1 Bacteroidota bacterium
AGCGTGTCCACTGGGGCACCATCCCCTTCGGCAATACCGATATGAAGCAAAGTCCCCTCATGGAAGGATTCAAATTCCATGGTGGCCTTGTCGGTTTCAATCTCGGCCAGGATATCGCCCTCCTCCACCTTATCGCCAACCTTTTTCAACCACTTGGCCACGGTACCTTCTTCCATGGTATCGCTAAGGCGCGGCATATTGATTACTTCTGCCATTTCATTAGAGTTTATGTTGTACAAAAGGATAGTCCTCCTGGGCATACACCACATCATAAAGCTGTTGCACAGGCGGATATTCAGATTCTTCGGCAAACTTTTCGCACTCTTTTACCCTTTCCTTCACCTGTTTGTCTATCTCCTTGATTTCCTCCTCGGTGGCATATTCTTTTTCCGTTATTACGTCCAAAACCTGGGTAATGGGATCTATTTTCTTATATTCTTCAACTTCTTCCTTGGTACGATAGTGCTGGGCATCGGACATGGAATGTCCCCTATACCTATAGGTCTTCATTTCAAGAAAAGTGGGGCCACCGCCATTTCTGGCCCGTGTAATGGCCTTATCCATTTCCTGTGCAACGCTTACCGGGTCCATTCCGTCCACTGGGCCACAGGGCATTTCATAACCCAGTCCTAACTTCCAGATTTCCTCGGTATGGGCCGTTCGCGCCACCGAGGTTCCCATGGCGTAGCCATTATTTTCACAAATAAAAATCACGGGTAACTGCCAAAGCATGGCAAGGTTTAGGCTCTCGTGAAAAGAACCTTGTCTCACCGCTCCATCGCCCATATAACATAGGGTTACAGAATCCCTTTTAAAGTACTTATCGGCAAAGGCAAGTCCCGCACCTAAGGGAATTTGTCCCCCAACAATGCCATGTCCTCCGTAAAAACGGTGTTCTTTTGAAAAAATATGCATGGAGCCTCCCATTCCCATGGAGGTTCCAGTGACCTTTCCAAAGAGTTCTGCCATTACCTTCTTGGGATCAACACCCATACCAATAGGCTGTACATGGTTCCTGTAGGCCGTAATCATACGATCTTTGCCCAAATCCATGGCATGTAACGCCCCGGCCAGAACTGCTTCCTGTCCATTGTAGAGATGCAAAAAGCCCCTCACCTTTTGTTGAATGTAAACAGCGGCCAACTTGTCCTCGAATTTCCTCCAAAAAAGCATGTCCTCATACCATTTCAGATAGGTCTCCTTGGTAATTTTCTTCATTAAATTGGTTTTAATAGATCCCATATCCATCCAAATCCGATACTTTTGAATGTTGTACCGGGATTTGAAAGAAGAACAAAAATACACATATAAATGAATGGATAAAAGAATTTGACCTAAAAGGCAAATGCCCGTGAAATTTGCCGGTAACCCCAGTTTAAACGTGGCATTCTATTCATAGGGAATACTATAAAAAGGAGCGGTCAAAGGCCAGGGGAAGGATATCCTTTACCGAAGCGCATTTAAAGATTTGGCCACCTCCTCCCGCCAGGATAAGGGTAATGGGACGCTGTTGACGTATTTCATACTCCAGGAGGGCCTGCCTGCAATTGCCACAAGGGGCAACTGCTCTGGAAATATCGCCATGCTTTGGTGCTGCCGATATGGCCATAGCTTCAATTGTTTTGCCCGGAAACCGAGCCCCTGCCTGGAATACGGCGACCCGCTCCGCACAAAGCCCTGCAGGGAACGAGGCATTTTCCTGATTACTGCCTATTATCATTTCCCCGTTTTCCATAAGCAGCGCGGCACCCACTTGAAAATTTGAATAGGGTGCATACGCATGGTCTCGGGTCGTATGAGCCAATTCAAGTAGGTTCCGATATACATCGGAAAGTTCGTGTACCCCATCCAAAATCTCCAATTCAAAACTTATGCGTTCCTTTCTCATGGCATTCCAAGGCCTTACTAACTGAACCCATCCCGAGTTGTTTCGCTTAAACAAAACTACTCAACATAAGCTCGATACTTCAAAAATAACAAAACCCGCCAATTGGCGGGTTTTGTCAAAAGTATATCTTTAAAAGCTTGTTCTAATCGTTGTAATACTCCTGCCCCAGATTAAAGGTCAGTGAAAAACGCAAGGTATTTTCCAGCGGGTTCCTGACCTGAGAAGTGGAGAACAGGTAGGAAAGATCTATCTGGGCAGCTTGAAAACGGAATCCGGCACCCAAGGTAAAATACCTACGAAAGCCCTTTTCCTCACTCTCGTTAAAATATCCGGTACGCAACATAAAGGAATCCTGATATACATATTCCGCACCTAGGGCCCAGGTTATTTCCTTAAGTTCTTCGCTAAAACCATCGGGGGCGTCCCCAAAGGATTCAAATACCCCATTGAAAAATGTAATATTCTGGTATTCCGCATTATCGTCCGCGGTAATGTCCCCATCCCCATCAAAGTCCCTTGGGGTAGGCACTAAAAATTTATTGAATTCCGTATTTAAGGAAATGACATTATCGTAATCCAGGATAAAGTCGAAGCCAGCACCAAATTTTAAGTTGGTCGGCAAGAAGTTTTCCTGACCGCCTTCATCATATTGTATTTTCCCTCCCAGGTTGGATATATTGAACCCGGCCCTCCACCGGCCGTCAAAGCTATTGTAAGCGATTTCCCTAGATTGATAAAAACCCGCTACATCCACGGCAAAGGCCGTTGCCGCTTGGGAATCCACATTACCCTGTTGGGGCAACCTCAAGTTTGAGCGTATAAATCTACCGGCCACCGCCATGGAGAATGTGGGGCTCAACTTTAGGGAATAAGAACCGTCCAAGGCGAGTTCATTAGGTTTTACTGGTGTCCCCGGGTCATCTATACTTTGTCGTAATTCTATTTCTCCCAAGGTAAAATACCGTAAACTGGCCGCAAATGCGCTTTGTTCGTTGATTTTGTTGTAAAAGCTTGCACTTAAAAGACCTATGTCCGCAATAACGCTTTCCAAGTAAGGTGTATAACTAAGGCCGATTCCCACCTTGCGTTCCGCAAAGGCGAATTTCGCAGGGTTCCACTGTTGGGAATAGGCATCCACGGAAGTGGCCACACCCATTTCCCCCATCCCTGCGGCCCTTGAATCGGCAGCTATGGTCAAAAAGGGTACTGCGGTAGTAATGGCCCTATTTTGCTCTTGGGCCGAAATTTTGGCCATGCAGGCCAATATGGTTAGTACTATTAACTTCCTCATTTTCCTTGTGGGCAATTTTAATTTTGAAAAAATGCTAGTGTCCAATTGATTTTTCCTTAATCTCATGTTAAACGTCGTTTTTGATAAAATCTTATATGGAAATGGGTATATTTTCCCAAATTCCTGCAAATCTATGGATATGACCCCACGGCAAAAAGCGAATTCCGGCATGTGCCCCGATGTCCCCTCCATAACGATTTAAAATCTAAATCCATATCCATACTAGAATACATCTTACCCCGTTATATTTTATGGGGTAAGACAATTCTCGCTTAAACCCCGCAATCTGAAAATATTTCTTTGGGGAACAAAATATTATCCGTAAAACATCGTTTTATTAGCCGAAAAGCAACCATTGAAATCAACATAGCTGTTC
Source organism: Bacteroidota bacterium (assembly GCA_039188035.1). Classification (GTDB taxonomy): domain Bacteria; phylum Bacteroidota; class Bacteroidia; order Flavobacteriales; family Flavobacteriaceae; genus Ulvibacterium. The sequence goes on from JBCCZF010000234.1 coordinate 3,556, forward strand.
ATTTTCGGGAAAGTCGTCGGACCCCCTGAACACAAGTTTTATTTATATGATGAAAAAGCAGTTTTCTAAAATTGTACTTTCTTGCGCAGTAGTAGCAGGAGGTTTCACGGCTACAAGCTGTAATAAAAAGGCCAGTGCATCCTCTAAAAATATTTCCCGGGCTACGGGCTGGAAAATAAACGCCAAGGAAGGTGGTTTCCAGTATAATACGGATTTTAAGGAGCAAGCAACGGCTCCTGGCCTTGTTTTTGTTGAGGGAGGAACTTTCACCAAGGGAAAGGTACAGGACGACGTGATGCACGACTGGAACAACACCCCTACGGCCCAACATGTCCAGTCCTTTTACATGGACGAGACGGAAGTCACCAATGTCATGTATTTGGAGTATCTGGATTACCTAAAGAGCGTATATCCTCCAGAAAACCCAAAATATGCAAATATCTATAAAGGTGCCCTTCCGGACACCTTGGTTTGGAGAAACCGTTTGGGCTTTAACGAGACTATGACCAACAATTATCTAAGGCACCCGGCCTATGCGGAATATCCGGTGGTAGGAGTAAATTGGGTGCAGGCCGTACAATTTGCCGAATGGCGTACAGATCGGGTCAATGAACATATGCTGGAAAAGGAAGGCTATCTTTCCGAGGATGCCAAGTATAAGGCGGTAACCGGGGAATTGGAAGGTACTTTTAGCACCGAGGCCTATCTTAACCGTCCAGAATCCGTATATAATGGACAGATAGACTCCCTACAGGGCAAGATGAAAAAAGACAGTGTTTCCTCCTTCGCCAAACGAAGTTCCGGTATCATTATGCCCGAATATCGTTTGCCCACGGAAACGGAGTGGGAATATGCCGCCCAGGCCAATCAGGGTACCCGTGAATACAACAACTACAGGGGACGTAAAAAATATCCCTGGGAAGGGGATTATACCCGAAACGGCCAACGTGTCGGCCGCGGGGACCAATTGGCAAACTTTAAACAAGGAAAAGGGGATTATGGTGGTATTGCCGGATGGTCCGATGATGGTGCCGATATAACCTCCGAGGTCAAGTCCTACAAGCCCAATGATCTTGGTCTATATGACATGGCCGGAAACGTGGCCGAATGGGTAGCTGACGTATACAGGCCCATTGTTGATGATGAGGTAAGCGATTTTAACTATTTCCGCGGTAACATCTATATGAAAACGGCCATTGGCGAGGATGGCAAGGTAAACGTTCTAAGGGATTCCATAGTGTATGATACCTTGCCCACCGGTAAAATTGTTGCCGTAAATCTTCCTGGGGAAATAGCCATGGTACCCGTTGATGACGAAGAAACGTACTTAAGGACCAATTTCTCCAAAAGTGACAATCGGGGCTATCGCGATGGCGATCCGAGTTCCTCTCGTTTCTTTGAAAGGTTTGGCGATGAGGAAGACGAGTCGGATGCCAAAAAGATGTACGATTCGCCAAGGCACAAGGTACAAAAGGACGAAGAGGGCAACCTAAAAAGAGAGTACGACACTTCCAACAACAGAACCTCGTTGATCAATGATGAGGTTAGGGTCTACAAGGGTGGCTCATGGAGGGACCGGGCCTATTGGCTAGATCCCGCTCAAAGAAGGTACCTGCCACAGTATATGGCCACGGATTTCATCGGATTTCGATGTGCCATGTCGCGAGTGGGATCCAAATCAAAGACAAAAAACAAGACCCCTCGGGGTAAAAAGGCGAAATAAAAGTAGCTCTTGAAAACCTATAAAAGTCCCGGCAAATATGCCGGGACTTTTTTTATCTTCGGTGTATGCAAATTCAGCAGTTACACCAGCACTTTTTGGCGCATCCCACCGTAAGTACAGATACCCGTAGAATTAAGGCCAATTCCCTATTTTTTGCCCTA
>JBCCZF010000235.1:0-5436 GCA_039188035.1 Bacteroidota bacterium
CGCTGACGTAAGCGTTACGCCTTTGTCCTTTTTCTTAAATTATACCAGCATAGGCAGCATACCCGCTAGCGGACATATCTCCTTTTTATCCAATCACAGATTAAATTAAGAAACCCGGTTGCTTTCTACCGCACCGCAAAACTCACATCGGTAATTAAATTGGCGGGGGCGGTCTCCGCCGGATCGTTGTGGTAGATTTCCAAGGGATGATACCCTTTGACAGCCTTAAATTCCTTGTTGCGCTCCATCATCATGGCCGCACTCCAAGCGTTGCCCAAATGGTCGTAGGGGCCGTAATGGCGCACCGTATGGAACTTGGCCTTGGGCAGGTTGCCTTTTACAAATTTGGAATCCAGGGAATCGGGAACGTTTGCGACCGGTGCCCCGGCCGTATAGATGACCGCTCCGGAAACCATATCAAATTTGTGGTATTGGGAGAAAAGTAATCCGGTCACCTCCAAATCCTTGGATTTTATACAAGCGGTAAGGTCTTCAAAATCCTTTTGCATCGCTTCACCGATCTTATCAAAGGACGTGGTTCGCTTGATCCCCACGTAATCAGCCCCTTCAAAACTGTGCTCCCCTACGAATTCCAATTTGGATTGGATGTCCCCGGTTTCCACATACTCCTTTAACATGCGTAGCCCCCGTTCATAATCCATCCCGATCCAGGCTTCCATTTTCTTTTTCATCCAGAACATGAAAAAGGGCAGGGAACTGGCCATGGTCCATTCCGTCTTGGTCTGTCCATCGCCCAATTCGGTGAAACTAAAATCTACCTTGGCATAGGACTTCCAAGGTTTTAGAAAATTCAGGTCGTATTCAATTTTGTTTTCGGAAACGTCCACTACTTTTATGGTACCACTTCCCGTGCGTTTGCCTTCCCATTTGTAGAACTTGCCATCGTCTTCCACTTCTACCTTGGCTTCGGGCTCGCAGACCAGCCAGGGCGACCAAGGTCGCCAGTTGTGCAAATCGGCCAGAGTGTTTTTTACTTTTTCTTTGGGGACATCGATTGTACTACTTCGGGATACAAAGGTTTTAGGCATGATTATTAAGGTGTTGGTTTACAAGGCAAAAGGTATAAAATTCTGCTGGAATTTTGAAGAATATCCTAAAAATAACGAGGTACACCAGATTTTCGGTTTTGGATCGTTCCCGCGGGGACGTTTGCCCATGAAATCGTTTAACTTCTTCGGTTCGGTGGCAACGTGGTCTTACTACAATCTGTCCATCAAATCCATTTGCAGTGCTTTGACTACCTTTGGACTATGATGCGGTCTTTTTGCCCTTTTTGGATACTGTTTTTGTTTTGGACCCCTCTATTTTGCCAGCAAATCACCTGCTCCCCGGCGGACAAGAAGGCCTTTGAGAATACGATGGACGCCATCGAGGGACTTGGGGACGCGGATTTTGGCAAGACGCTTACCGCCATTGGCAGGACTTTTTTGGGGACGCCCTATGTGGCCAAGACTCTGGAAGTTGGCGATACGGAGACCTTGGTAGTAAACCTACAAGGGCTGGATTGTACCACCTTTGTGGAAAATGTAATGGCATTTGGGTTACTGGTAAAGAACGGCCAGGCCGACTTTCCCGCTTTTACGGACCATCTTAAAACCATTCGGTATAAAGATGGAGAGCTTAACGGCTATGGGTCACGACTGCACTATTTCTCCGAATGGATAGCCAACAATGCGCAGAAGGGATTGGTTAAGGACATGACTTCCGAACTCGGTGGAGTGGAGCTTGACAAGGATATCAATTTTATGGGCACACACCGGGAACTGTATCCTTTCCTAAAGGACGATGATAATTTTGATCAAATCCTGGAAACGGAGGAACGCCTGAATGCCGAACCCTTTTGTTATGTGCCGCAAGATCAAATCGAAGCCCGTGAAGAATTGATCCAAACCGGTGATATCATTGCCTTGGCCACTTCCATAAACGGCTTGGACGTGACCCATACCGGTGTTGCCGTTCGTGAAAAAGATGGGCGTATTCATTTACTACATGCCTCTACCGGCTCCATGGAGGTAGAAGTTACCGAAAAACCCCTAGTGGATTACCTTAAGGGCATTAAAAACAATATTGGGATTTTGGTGGCCCGACCCACTTTCTAACCGTTTGCCAATGACATAACGTATTTCTTGGGCGTAGTACCATACTTCTTCTTAAAGGCGGCTATAAAATGACTGGCCGTGCTATAACCGATCTTTAGCCCCACCTCATTTACGTTGTTCTGCCCGGTTTCCAAAAGACGGCGTGCATGTTCCATCTTATAATCGAATAGAAAACTGTATACCGAATCCCCATAGACCTGCTTAAACCCTTCCTTTAGTTTTTTCAGTGGAAGACCTATTTCCTTGGCAAGATCTGCCAGGGAAGGCGGTTCCGCCATTTGGGCAATAATGATTTCCTTGGCCCGGCGAATGCGTTGCACGTTGTACTCGTCCACCAAGAAGGGACATTGCTCCACGTTCGCATCGGTAGTTTTATTAAAATATAGGGATATGAGTTCGTATACCTTGCCATGGATGTACAATTCCTTTATGGAGGGGTGCAGGTTGTAGTTCATAATCTGGCTGAGTACAACGGCTATGGCCGGGGAAACGGCCTCCTGCGAATAGTATTTCTTTTCCCTATTCTGCTCGCTTAGAAAGGGAATGTAGTTCGCTTCCTTGGAAAAGAGGGAATGGAACTTGCGTATGGTCATTACAATGGACACCATCCAGGAATTAGGCTCCAAAAGCAGGTTCATGGGCAAATCCAATTGTGGGTTGTACAACAATAGGGAATTCTCTTCGGATACTTCAAGGGCATAGCGCCCCTCGTTAAATACAAACTTGGCACGCCCCTTAAGACAAAAGTGGAACTGTATAAACGTACTGTCTATTTCACGGCTAAGTTTTTGAATATCAAAAGTGTCGTTCTGTATCTTTAAAACATAAAACCCATTTTCGATCAATACCTCATCATATGAACCTTCAACGACATTTTTAGCAATCATAATTTTTGTGATTTCGAAAACCCTCTATTTAGAAAGGTTCTAAATTACATGGTTTAAATACTGCACACTCCCAACAAAAATAGGGGATTTGAACGGATTTCTCCTGCAATTCACCCAAAAACCCGTACACCGTTATTAAAAGAACTTATAGCGTTACTTTTTTTAGAGGTATGCCTCTATTTTTGCTTGCGATTGTTTCTTTGCATGAAAGATTACCACATCTCCCGTAACAATTCCCTTTACACCATAGGTCTTAGCTACAAAAAAGCGGACGCTGAGGTGCGCGGTAAATTTAGTTTGGAGGAAGGCACCATAAATCGGCTTTTGGACAATGCGAAGGAACAGGGCATTGACGGCCTTCTGGCAACCTCTACCTGCAACCGTACGGAACTTCACGGGTTTGCCCAACATCCCTTTCAATTGATAAAACTACTCTGTGACCATACCCAAGGCACCGTTGAGGAGTTTCAGGAAGTAGCCTACGTCTACAAGAACAATGATGCCATGGATCACCTTTTTCGTGTGGGAACCGGATTGGACAGTCAGATTTTAGGCGATTTTGAAATCATTAGTCAATTGAAAGTGGCCTTTAACCGTTCCAAAAGAAACGGTATAGCCAACCCCTTTTTGGAACGGCTTTGCAATGCTGTAATCCAGGCCAGCAAGCGAATCAAGAACGAAACAGAGCTTTCCTCCGGGGCCACCTCGGTAGCCTTTGCCTCTGTACAATACATCCTAAAAAATGTGCCCGATGTTGCCAAAAAGAACATTTTGCTTTTTGGCACAGGTAAAATAGGAAGAAATACCTGTGAAAACCTGATTAAGCATACCAAAAACCCACACATTACCCTAATCAATCGAACCAAGTACAAAGCGGAAAAGATAGCCGGCAAATTCAATCTTACGGTAAAGGACTATGGCGATCTTCAAACGGAAATCCGGAAGGCCGACATCCTTGTCGTGGCCACAGGGGCCCTTAACCCCACCATTTCCAAGGAGCTTATCCATACCAAAAAGCCTTTATTGATTTTGGATTTGTCGATTCCCAAAAATGTTAAGGACGATTTACAAACACTGCCCAACGTTTCCCTTATCCATTTGGATCAATTGTCCCAGATGACGGACGAGACCCTGGAAAGACGCAAACGCCACATTCCTGATGCCGAGCGTATTATCGAGGAAGTGAAGGGTGATTTCATTCAATGGTTGGAAACCCGAAAATTTGCTCCGGTCATCAGCGCCCTCAAAATGAAGCTTAAGAGCATGAAGGAAGAGGAATTGGACTATCAAGCCAAAAAAAGATCAGATTTTAACGAAGAACAGGCCGATATTATCTCCGATCGCATCATCCAAAAAATTACCAAACAGTTTGCCAATCACCTTAAGGAAACCCACACGGATGCGGACGACAGCCTGGAACTTATTCAAAAAGTCTTTCAACTGGAGGTGAAACTGCCATGAACCCGTTGATCCGAATCGGCACACGCGATAGTGAATTGGCACTATGGCAAGCCAATACCGTTAAGGATAAATTGGAAGCCCTGGGGCACCAGACCGTTCTTGTTCCCGTAAAATCGGATGGCGACCTTATCTTGGACAAACCCTTGCACGAACTGGGCATTACCGGGGTTTTTACGAAAACACTGGATGTTGCCCTGCTAAAAAACGAAATTGATATTGCGGTGCATTCCATGAAAGATGTGCCCACAACACTTCCCAAAGGAATTGTTCAAATGGCCGTTTTGGAACGGGGCAATTTTTTGGATATTCTGGCCTACAAGTACAATCAGGAGTTCTTGGCTCAACCCCAGGCCGTAATTGCCACAGGAAGTCTTCGCCGTAAGGCCCAATGGCTCAACCGATACCCTACCCATACCATAACCGGGCTTCGGGGCAATGTAAACACCCGGCTCGAAAAACTAAAGACCCATACTTGGAACGGGGCCATCTTTGCCGCGGCGGGCCTAGATCGCATGGGAATCCAGTATCCCAATACCATTGGACTCACCTGGATGTTGCCCGCCCCGGCCCAGGGCGCTATCCTTGTGGTTGGCCGCGAAGGGGAAGATTCCATTTTGGATGCTTGTGAACCGTTAAACCATGAACCCACAGAAATTTGTACCGCCGTAGAGCGCCAATTCCTATATACCCTGGAAGGTGGATGTACCGCTCCCATAGGGGCCCTTGCCCAAATTGACGAAGAGGAAAACCGCGTGGTGTTACAAGGGGTATTGCTCAGTGAGGACGGCAGTAAAAAACTGGAAACAGAGTTGTCCGCTCCCTTGGGCTATCATTATTATTTGGGAAAGGACTGCGCCAATAGCATCCTGGCGCGAGGAGGGAAACGCCTAATGACCGAGATTCAGGGCCAACTTTCCAAGAAAGTGACCCTCATTTCCACAAAAAAGCTTACTGCCGCCCAACTATCC
>JBCCZF010000236.1:0-5430 GCA_039188035.1 Bacteroidota bacterium
CTTCGGTACAGGCCTTTAGAAGTTGGGACAATTGGACGGCCTATGCGGCTGCCAAAGGGGCCCTGGTAGCTATGAGCAATCAATTGGCGGGACAGTTTGGTCATCAAAATATCCGTTTTAATACCATATCCCCGGGAGCCATTCTTACCCCGATGAACCAAACGAGGATAAAGAACGAAGGGGAAGAGTTTCTCAAAGCGAGTATTCAACAAGCCGCTATGTTGCGAATGGGAGAGGCCAAAGAGGTGGCCATGACGGCTGTGTTTTTGGCCTCGGACGAGGCGCGCTTCCTAACCGGGGAAGATATCAAAATAGACGGTGGACTGACCAGTCTACCCAGATATGTGGAACATCCTAAAAATCAAGAGTAATGCAACAAGCGTTGGAAGGTGTGAAAGTGTTGGACTTTTCACAATTGTTACAGGGGCCCTTTGCCACCCAGATGATGGGCGACTTGGGAGCCGATGTCATCAAGATAGAAAGAAACGGTAGTGGGGATATCTATCGGGGCATGACCTTTTTTAACCAATGGGTCGCTGGGGACGAATCGCCTTGTTTTATGGCCTGGAACCGAAACAAAAGATCCTTGGCCATCGATATAAAATCCCCAGAGGGAAAAACGATTATCCATAAGTTGGCGAAGGATGCGGATGTAATCGTGGAGAATTTTCGCCCCGGGGTTATGGCGCGTTTGGGCTATGGTTACGAAGACCTTAAAAAAATCAATCCCCGCATCATCTATTGCTCCGCAAGTGGTTGGGGGGACGATGGTCCTTATCTGACCCGGCCGGGGCAAGATCTCTTGGTGCAAAGCGTGAGCGGTGCCATAATGACCAGTGGCAAAAAATCCGACGGCCCTGTGGCTATCGGTACGGCTCTGTGTGATCAAGTCAACGGCCTGAACTCCGTATATGCTATTTTGGCCGCCTTGTATTATCGGGAAAAGACCGGTAAAGGCCAAGAAATAAAGACCAACTTATTATCATCTGCCATTGCCTTTCAGATGCAGGACTATTTTACCATCCAGAATCTGGGGCGGTCGTTTGAACGTCCGGAATCCAAGATTGGGCATCCGGGCAACGGAGCCCCCTTTGGGATGTACCGGACTCTTGACGGGTACCTCACCATAGCTATGAGTCCCTGGCCCAAGCTGGTGCGAGCCTTGGGAGACCCCACTTTGATGCAATACAATGACCCCCAAGTACTTTTTGACCAAAGGGATCATGTCCATAGCGTTATCGAGGCTATAACGGTTACCAAGACCACGGACGAATGGTTGGATGTTATGTTGGCCTTAGATCTCTGGGTAGCCAAGGTAAATGACCAAAAGGATGTGGAAAACGACCCCCAGGTTATCCATAACAACACTTTTGTGGAGGTAGACCACCCCAAAGCCGGGAAAGTAAAGGTCACTAACGTGCCTTTTACCATGAGCGAGACCCCCGGGGAGATTAAACGGCCATCCCCGCTTATCGGTGAGCATGGAGCCGAAATTTTAATAGAATTGGGGTACAAAAAGGAAGAAATTGAAGACTTGATTTCCAAAAACGTAATCACAATTGAAAAGTTATAATGATGAAATGCATCGTAATAAAGAAAACGATTGTCTATAGCCTGTTTTTGGTTTTTTTAGGATGCCTCCCCAAAAAGCAGCGGGACGAAGTTGGTGACGGATATCCTTTACCTAAAAAGGGCCTTCTAAAATTTGTAGATACCCGCATTGGTACGGCGGCCAGTATTGCGGATATTACGGTGACCGAGGTCGAGGAGCCTATGGGGTACGTATCCCCCATTGTAGGTAATCCTTCGGCCTTGACCCATTGGACACCGCAAACGGCAACATGGACAGAACGTGTCATAACCGTTCCGGTGCCGTATTGGTACGACCAGGAAAAAATCCAAGGATTTCGCGGTACACGTTATCCCAACGGCGCGGTCGTGGGGGATTGGGGCCCCATGTCCATCATGCCCATCACTGGGGAAATTAAAATTGAACCGGAAGCCCGTGCCTCTACATTTAGTCATGATAGCGAAGTGGCCAAACCCCATTATTATTCGGTTAAATTGGATGACTATGATGTGAAGGCCGAATTTACTGCAGCTTCCAAAACGGCATTTTTCCAGTTTACTTTTCCGGAATCCGATTCATCTTCCGTGGTATTTGACGGGGTATACGTACCTGGCCATTACAAAGTGATACCGGAACGCAATGAGATTGAGGGATATACCGTTATTGCCGGCCATTTTAAAAATCATTTTGTGGCCCAGTTTGATAAAAAGTTTGCGACATACGGGGTGGATCTCTTGCCCAAGATAATGGGCGCCGATTTGGTTCCTGACGGATTTACGGCAGCCTATTATAATAACGATAAGTTAGAAGGCGAACCCGAAGTGTTCGTAAACTATTCGGAACTGGACTACGATTGGCTAAAAGCACCTGCCGAAGGCGTTAAGGAAGATTTCTTTTCCGCAGTCTACACCGGGACGCTGGTGCCCAGGCATAGTGGTGAACATGTCTTTGAACTTACCACCAAGGACGGGACCCGGATGTATATAGACGATGAATTGGTGATTGACCAATGGATGTATCGGGCAACGGGTACCAATACATACAAAATGGAGCTTACCCAGGGGCGGAAATACAAGCTGCGCATTGAATACTATGACGGCTCAAGTACTACCGAGATGCATCTAAGATGTGCTGAACCAATACCCTTGGATCCTGGACTTGGTTCCAAAATGGCCCTCAAAGGTGCCGATGGGAATGCCGTGTATGTCACCTTTCCGACCCAGGATACGGAAAAAGTAAAGATGAAGGTGGGCACTTCCCTAATCGATTTAGATCAGGCCCGTACCAACATGGAAGCAGAATACCCCCACTTTGATTTTGAACGAGCCGTGGCCCAGGGCACACGGATTTGGGAAAAGGAACTCAATACGATTCAGGTAGAAGGCAATGAAGAGGACAAGGCTATTTTCTATACGGCCTTGACCAAATGTTTTGTCAATCCAAGAAACCTAAATGAAAGTGGGCGGTATTTCAGTCCATTCGACTATGCCGTTCATGAAGGTGAAATGTATACGGATTTATCTCTCTGGGATACCTTCCGATCGTTACATCCCCTATGGATTGTTCTTAAGCCACAGGAAACCACGGATGTTATCAATGGAATGCTCAATGCCTATAAGGAAGGAGGTTGGTTGCCCAAGTGGCCCAATCCCTGGTACCGCAGTATAATGATGGGAACCCATGCCGATGCCGTTATTGCCGATGCCTATGTCAAGGGCATACGAGGTTTTGATGCGGATCTGGCCTTTGAGGCCATGCTAAAAAACGCCACCGAAAAAGGAAATCGTGGTTTTTCCGGTCGGGTAGGAATCGATTACTTTAATGATATTGGCTATGTGCCCGCAGACATTTTTGGGTTTTACGGGGAACCGGTAGCAAGGACCCTGGAGTTTTCCTATGATGATTTTTGCATTGCCCAAATGGCAAAGGCTATGGGAAAGGACGACTATTATGAGGACTTTATGCAACGGTCAAAACGGTACCTAAATGTTCTGGATGAGGAGACCGGGTTGGTACGTGGAAAAAAATCAAATGGGGAATGGTTACCTCCTTTTGATAAAAGTATCAGTGTTTGGGCACAGGGAACCGACCATGATACCGAAGTGTACTACAGAAACCATACCCTGTTGGTTCCACATGATATTCCTGGCCTTTCCCACTTTATGGGGGGCAATGATAAACTCATCGCCTATCTGGATGATTTTTTTGAAAAGGACATGTATTATGTGGGCGATGAGTTCTCCATGCACGCACCGTATATGTACAATAGCCTAGGTGCTCCTTGGAGAACCCAAAAGGTGGTACGCGATATGCTGGCCAAATATTTTTTTAACGATGTGGGTGGCTTACCGGGCAATGATGACTGCGGCCAGGTATCCTCATGGTACGTCTTTGGTGCTATGGGCTTTTATCCCGCCCTGCCCGGAACCCCGTATTACGAACTTTGTAGCCCTGTATTTGACAGAGTTCAAATTAAGGTCGGTACAGATACGATTTTTACCATTATCACAAATAACAATTCCAAAGAAAATGCCTATATCCAATCCGCTTCCCTAAATGGTAGACCCTACACCTCTAGCCAGTTGTCCCATAACGACTTGATGGCCGGAGGGGACCTAATTTTGGAAATGGGGCCGGAACCAAATCCGGGTTTTGGACTTAAGCGAGGAAGAAACTTGTAAACCGTTTAAGCCTTAGGCAGTTAAGATGTCCTATTGCCGTTTTGCCTGGAGGTTCCACCTTGTGCCCAATATCCCGGGATTTACCTTATTCACAAAAGAAGGTAAAATCCAATTTATAGGGAAACAACAAACGGGGTGTTCCTCTTCTTTGAAACGCTATTTATCGAAAACAGCCTAATTTTGTTGGCAATTGCCTAAAGGTTCAATAATTTTAAACTTCTGTATAAATGGGATTAGTTTCCTGATGTAAAAAAGAATTCTATGAAAATTGACTTGATTTCCAGATTGATGCTTTGGGTGATGATGGGTAGCCTCGTCGCAATTCCAATGGCTTGTAGTAGTGATGATGGAGGAACTCCTCCAGCGGAAATGACACCCGATCCGGAACCAGAACCAGAACCGGAACCAGAACCAGAACCTGGCCCCACCCCCGATCCAACGAACGGGAACACTACCATAGAAAGAGGAGCCATTACAAATGCGAATGGAACTTCAAGCGCTACTTTAACCGTGAAGATAGCGGACACTGAAGGCAATATGATGACTGCTAGCGGGGGCACCCTTAGTTTGGAGTCCACAGGTTCCGCGATAATTTCAGAAGTTACGGACAACGAAGATGGGACCTACACGGCAGTGATTTCTAGTGCTGCAGATGAGACTGTTAGAATTTCTGGTGTATTGGATAACACTGCAATCACCAATACCTTATTAATTGTCTTTAACCCTGACGAGTCCAATCCCGCCCAGGAAATGGAGCAATCCACAGATGAGTTAGGCCCTGCAATTTTAAGGATTAACAGTGGTGGGCCTGAAGTGACTTTTGGAGATATCACTTTTTTGGAGGACCAGTATTTTGGCGAAGGTTCGGAGGCATATACCAATCCGTTTGTGACCGAAATTGCGAATACGGATATGGACGCTATCTATCTTACGGAAAGAATTACCGATGACAATAATATTAAAGGCCCAATTACCTATAACATCCCTGTATCAAATGGAACCTATACGGTGAAACTCTACTTTGCCGAAATCTATTGGGGTGTTGAAAATCCAGAAATGTTAGAAGGGGGGGTTGGAAGTAGAATCTTCAACATAGGAGTAGAAGATAATATGGTATTCGCCGGATATGATATATTTAAAGAAAATGGAGTGGCCAATGCCTCTAGCCGAATGTACGAC
>JBCCZF010000237.1:0-5428 GCA_039188035.1 Bacteroidota bacterium
CCAACCATGTCCTTGGGTAAAAATTGGGATCCATGGTAAATAATAAACACAAAATTTGGATTAGAAATGAGCAACATAGCGGAGGTCATAGAGGAACGCATTTTAATATTGGACGGGGCCATGGGTACCATGTTGCAGCGTTACAAGTTCACGGAGGAGGACTTTCGTGGAGAACGCTTTAGGGATTGGGAACACCCCTTACAGGGTAATAATGATCTACTGTCCCTTACCCAGCCACGGGCCATAGCTGAAGTACACGGAAAATACTTTGAGGCGGGGGCGGATATTGTGCAGACGAATACCTTTTCCGGTACTACCATTGCCATGGCGGATTACCATATGGAGGGCCTGGTATACGAGATCAACTATGAATCGGCCAGGATTGCCAAGGAAGTCGCCCAAGCGTATACGGCCCGAGAACCGGAGAAACCGCGTTTTGTGGCGGGCAGTATGGGCCCCACCAACAAAACGGCGAGTATGTCCCCGGACGTGAATGATCCAGGTTTCCGTGCTATTTCCTTTGATGAGCTGCGAATCGCCTACAAGGAACAGGCCGGGGCACTTTTGGACGGCGGGGCCGATGTGTTATTGGTAGAAACTATTTTTGATACCCTTAATGCCAAAGCCGCTCTTTTTGCTATAGAAGAGGTGAAGGAAGAACGGAACATCGAAGTGCCCATCATGGTGAGCGGTACCATCACCGATGCTTCCGGGCGAACCCTTTCGGGACAAACGGCAGAAGCCTTTTTGATTTCGGTATCGCACATTCCGTTGTTGTCCGTAGGGTTCAATTGTGCTTTAGGGGCCAGTAAGCTAATGCCCTATTTGGAAGTCCTTGCACAAAAATCCGATTTTTGTATTTCGGCCTATCCCAATGCCGGTTTGCCCAATGCCTTTGGCGAATATGATGAAACCCCTAATGACATGTCCGTCCAAATCAGGGAATATGTGGAAAAAGGAGTGGTAAACATAATTGGAGGATGCTGTGGTACCACCCCGGAGCACATTTCGGCCATTGCCGAGTTGGTTAGCGGTTATGCCCCTAGAAAACGGCAATAGGAATACGTATGATACTGGAGATGGCCGTGCTTAACATAAAAGAAGGAATGTCCCTGGAGTTCGAAAAAAGTTTTGAACGGGCCGCCCCAATACTCTCGGGAATGAAAGGCCATTGTTCCCACGAGCTACGAAAATGTTTGGATAGGGAAGATCAATACCTTTTATTGGTACACTGGGAAACCTTGGAAGATCATGAGGTAGGGTTTCGCCAATCCGAGGAGTATCAGGAATGGAAAGCATTGCTGCATCATTTTTATGACCCTTTTCCAGAAGTATTACATTATGCCTAATGATGGAGACTGCACCCAAATACCTTAAATTAAGTGGTCTTGAGCCCCTTGTTGTTACTCCGGAGAGCAACTTTGTGAATGTGGGGGAGCGCACCAATGTGGCCGGTTCCAAAAAGTTTCTTAGGCTCATCAAGGAGGGCAACTATGAGGAGGCATTGGAGGTGGCCCGGCACCAGGTGGAAGGCGGGGCACAGATTATCGATATTAACATGGACGATGGCCTTATCGATGGCAAGGAGGCCATGGTAAGGTTTTTGAACCTGGTAATGGCCGAACCGGACATTGCCCGGGTACCCATTATGATAGATAGTTCCAAATGGGACATTATAGAGGCCGGGCTGCAGGTGGTACAGGGCAAATGTGTGGTGAATTCCATCAGCCTCAAGGAAGGGGAGGCCCAATTTGTACAGCAGGCTCGGCTGATCAAACGCTATGGGGCGGCGGTAATCGTTATGGCTTTTGATGAGGTGGGCCAGGCGGATAATTACGAACGTAGAATTGAGATCGCACAGCGCTCCTATGATATCTTGGTACATCAAGTGAATTTCCCGCCGGAGGATATCATATTTGACCTAAACATCTTTCCCGTGGCCACGGGCATGGAGGAACACAAGCTAAATGCGCTTGATTTTATCCAGGCCACAAAATGGGTTCGGGACCATCTGCCGCACGTAAGCGTTAGCGGTGGGGTAAGCAATGTTTCCTTTTCCTTTCGGGGGAATAATCCCGTACGGGAGGCTATGCATTCCGTTTTTCTATATTACGCCATCAATGCGGGAATGAACATGGGAATTGTTAATCCCGCACTGCTGGAAGTCTATGACGATATTCCCAAAGACCTCCTGGAGCACGTGGAGGATGTGATGCTCAATAGGCGGGAGGATGCCACGGAGCGCCTCCTGGAATTTGCGGAATCCGTTGTGGGCAAGGCCAAGGAGAGCAAGGTGGATTTATCCTGGCGTCAGGAACCCCTCCAGGAACGGATTACACGTGCCCTGGTAAAAGGTATAGATCAATACATAGAAACGGATGTGGAAGACGCCAGGCAGCATGTGGACAAACCCATAGAGGTTATTGAGGGGCATTTAATGAAGGGTATGAATGTGGTGGGCGATTTGTTCGGAAGTGGAAAGATGTTCCTGCCCCAGGTAGTAAAATCCGCTCGGGTAATGAAAAAGGCGGTGGCCTATCTACTCCCGTTTATAGAGGCCTCCAAATCCGAGGGTGCCGGAGGGCATGCCGGAAAAATTCTTTTGGCCACCGTTAAGGGCGATGTGCATGATATAGGAAAAAACATTGTGAGCGTGGTATTGGCCTGTAACAATTATGAAATTGTGGATCTGGGGGTTATGGTGCCCCCCGAAAAGATAATCCAGACTGCCGTGGAGGAAAGTGTGGATATGATCGGACTTAGCGGCCTTATTACCCCTTCCCTGGACGAAATGGTACATTTGGCCAAGGAAATGGAACGCAAGGATTTTAGCATTCCGTTGCTTATTGGAGGGGCCACAACCAGCAAGGCCCATACGGCGGTAAAGATAGATCCCTCCTATAGCAATTCCGTAGTTCATGTGAACGATGCTTCCCGCGCCGTGACCGTTGTGGGGGATTTGTTACAAAAGGATACCTCAGCGGATTATAAACGGAAAATTAAACAGGAGTATGATGTTTTCAGGGAAAAGTTCCTGAAGCGGACTACCCAAAAGGAGTACCTAAATTTAGAGGCTGCCCGGGAAAATCGCTTTTGCCCCGATTGGGATAAGGCGGATATTGTTGCGCCGCGAAAACCTGGTATTCAAGTGATTGAAGATTTGGATTTGTCCGTGTTGTTAGCGTACATCGATTGGAGCCCCTTTTTTCAAAGTTGGGATTTACACGGCAGATACCCAAAAATCCTTTCGGACGATACGGTGGGCGAACAGGCCAGGGAGCTTTTTAAGGATGCCCAAGAGATGCTGGCCCAGATCATAGACCAAAAACAGCTAAGGGCAAAAGCGATTTTTGGGCTGTTCCCAGCAAATTCGCTAGATGTGGACGATATTGAAGTTACCGCTCCCATGGGCGAAACGATACGGTTCCGTACCCTACGCCAACAATCCAAAAAACCAGGGGGTGCGCCCAATTTTGCCCTTGCCGATTTTATTGCGCCCAAGGACTCCGGGGTGCAGGATTATATGGGTTGTTTTTGTGTTACCGCCGGCTTTGGCACGGCGGACCTGACCCAAGCTTATGAAAAACAATTGGACGATTACAGCAGTATTATGGTAAAGGCACTTGCCGACCGTTTGGCGGAGGCCTTTGCGGAATATCTACATAAGGAAGTACGCACAAAACATTGGGGCTATGCGGCCCAGGAGAAGCTGGCCAATGAGGAATTGATCAAGGAGGCCTATACGGGCATACGCCCCGCTCCGGGCTACCCGGCCTGTCCGGATCACCTGGAGAAGTTGACCATTTGGGAGCTTCTTGGGGTGGAGGAAAGGATAGGAGTGAAGTTAACGGAGAGTCTGGCCATGTGGCCTGCGGCTTCCGTAAGCGGCTATTATTTTGGCAATCCCGAGGCGCGTTATTTTGGCTTGGGAAAGATAAAGGACGACCAGGTACGGGATTTTGCGGATCGCAAGGGCATTGCCTTGGAAAAAGCCCAAAAATGGTTGGCACCCAATATTGCGGATAGTTGATTTTGAAGATCCCAAAGGTCTTAAATACCTTTAGGATCCGCGTTGGGAAATAGGAACGACTGAAAAATAAAATATAAAACTCGACTTCCCGATCACGGGAATTGATAGGAGATGAAAGTAACCGACCATATAAAAAAGGCGAAGGGGGATACCCTATTTTCCTTTGAGATCATTCCGCCGATTAAAGGCAGGAACATCCAGGAACTGTATAATAATATTGATCCGTTAATGGAGTTTAACCCGCCGTTTATTGACGTGACCACTTCGCGTGAGGAGTATGTATATATAGACAGGGACGGCCTTTTGGATAAAAAACTTACCCGTATGCGGCCCGGTACCGTGGGTATATGTGCCTCCATAAAACACAAATACGATGTGGATACCGTGCCCCATGTGCTCTGTGGGGGCTTTACCAAGGAAGAGACTGAATATCTGCTAGTGGATTGCCACTATCTGGGCATCGATAATATTATGGCCCTGCGCGGGGATGCCATGCGGGAGGAAAAGTACTTTGCCCCTACCAAGGGCGGGCATCCCTATGCTATAGATTTGGTACGACAGGTACATAGCCTAAACTGTGGGGAATACCTACATGAGGTGGTAGAGACGGATAATTGTGCGAATTTCTGTATTGGGGTGGCCGGCTATCCGGAAAAACATATGGAGGCCCCTTCCCTAAAGAGCGATTTGAAATGGTTGAAGGAAAAAGTGGATGCCGGGGCGGACTATGTGGTTACCCAGATGTTCTTTGACAACCAAAAGTACTTTCAATTTGTAGAGGCGGCCCGAGCCATGGGCATTACCGTACCCCTTATCCCGGGAATAAAACCTATTGCGGTAAAACGCCATTTAAACCTATTGCCCCAGGTCTTTAAGATCGATTTGCCACAAGACCTGGTAGATGCTGTGGAGGCTTGTAAAACCAATACGGAAGTGAGACGGGTAGGTGTGGAATGGTGCATAGCCCAATCCAGGGAGCTCAAGGCCGCTGGGGTACCGGTACTGCATTACTACTCCATGGGCAAGTCGGACAATATCAAGGCTATTGCCAAGGCGATTTTTTAGTGGGTAATTGAAAAAGTCCAGACCACTTCTTTAAAAGGAATGGGTTTAACGCGGAATACAACTACCTTTGCCTGCAATGAAACGAAAGCTATTCGGGTGTGTCTTATGGATTGGAATAAGCTGCTTCTCCCAAGAGGATCCGGAGAAAAAACGCTTTGTCTTGGACGCCAACCCCTTTTATGGTTCGGTGCTTTTGCATAATACGGATATTTCACACCTTATCCGGAATCACCCTGGCGGTTTTATCCTTGGATTTAATCAAAAGACCTATGGAAATAGGGAGTGGGAGGCTTTGTACAATTATCCGGATACGGGTTTTTCCTTTGTGTATCA
>JBCCZF010000238.1:0-5423 GCA_039188035.1 Bacteroidota bacterium
GTTTTAGAATACCCTCCTTGGCCAGTCCCGAATTTTTAAGAACTTTTCCGGAAGCCGGGTTTTTTTGCATATGGGCGGAGGTCAATTTGTTCAGGTAGAGTTCCTTAAACCCGAATTGGAGTGCGGCCCGCACTGCCTCCGTGGCAAAACCCCTGCCCCAGAACGGTTCGGCGATCCAAAAAGAGATTTCGGCCCGATTGAATTTGCGGTCAACACTGAGTCCAATGCTTCCAATAAATTCCATTTCGGGGCCCCAGCGCAGGGCAAAAACGAATTTTGAGCCGCTTTTAAAGCCTTGATGGGCCGTGTTCATCCAGTTAATGGCATCCTTGTCCGAAAAGGGATGGGGCAAGTTCAAGGTATAGAGGGAAACCTCTTTGTTGGAGGCGTATTGCACCACTCGGGGAATGTCCGTAGATCGCAATTCCGTTAAGAGGAGTCGTTTTGTTTTGAGTTGTGGAAAATCCTTCATTTTTGCCCCAGATGTTGGTGGTGGTGGCAAAGGGGATTGGCGGTAACGGTCTTCATCCCTAGGAGATGAAAAATCCGTGAGGGGAACTTTTGGATATTCATTTTATAGAAAAATAGCAATTTATAAAAGTAGGTAAACTTATATAAAAAATACCAAAATCACATAATTTCGTAGTATTATTCTTTTTTCAATGAATGAAAGAATATAAGTAACTGTTTGTCAATACCTACCAAAAAATAACACCATTTCAGATCATATAGGTGTTCCGGGTTTGTGGTCTGCGACTATGCACTCAGGTCTTTGGCCCCGTTTTGGGTTTTTTGCACCGAAGGGCCAATTGAAACCTTCTCATTTTTTAGTAGATGCAATTACAGGCCAAAGGTTGCGTGTATACGGTGGGTTTGTGGTTCATGGTTGAAGGTTCAATATCCAATGTTCAAGATTGCATTTGCATTTGAATTTGAGTTGGGGGATATTGTTTATGGTCCATGATTGTCTAGCGTCTAGCATCCAACGTCCAAAGGGGTATGCCCAAGATATTTTGGGCGGTCTCGGATTTTCCTGACGGTATACTTTACTTTGATATGTTTTTTGAAAAAGGGGCCTTCTTATTTTTAGGCTTTTGGGGTAAGGATATCGTCTCCCTATCAACGGGGGAGATGGTCACAGGAAATAAGGAGGCGCAACGGATCGGACATGACGACCAAGGAACGAATAGTAGATGAGGCGATACGATCCCGTACTATGGAAGGCGTTGTAAACGTTACCTTGCGCAAGCTGGCCAAGGCCCTGCACATGAGCCATGGCAATCTGGAATACCACTATGCGACCAAGGAAGTTTTGCCGTTGGTCCTTTATCAGCAAATGAAAAAAGGATGTTTCGCGGGTATATGGGCAGACAGATGGTATTGATGTAATGGTACAATGCAATACCCTGTTGGTCCGCTTGGAAAGCTTTTATGTAAGAGACCTTTTTTAACCTGGATATCCTTGAAATTTCAAGAAAATACACCAAGGTAGATCAAGTGCCCAAAAGAACCTTCCCGATGCGCAGGCAACAGATGGCCTATTTTTTATCAATTTTTTATAAGTATTTGATAAATAAATAGTTATATGTACCCTAGGGCCTATGGACACCCGTAACAAAGTATCCGGATACGGATCGCGTTTTGGAAATCGCAGCAAAAGGTGATACCCCATACGAAGAACAGTCCCCAAAAAATGTCCGAACATATCCGGGATCTTTGGCTACCCCATATGACCCAGAAAGGGCGGGAGGCCTTCGAAGGCTGTGGCAACCTGGGGATTCCTTTTAGTAGGGAAAACGGGGGATTTCCAAGTATCTTGTAAGCCGTCTATCGCCCTGGATATTGTACCCCGCGCAGGGATGGGGGAGAGGTCCATCACCACTTGGCTTTGTGCAAACCATAGTACCTTGGCCCCAAAAACGTGTTTTGGAGAATATACCAGGTCTTCGGGAGTATTTAAACATCTGTAAATGGAGCGGTTCCCTATCAAGGACAATTGGACTGGTACAACTGGGAGTGCCGTGCCTAGATGCATTTTACATCCAATACCCGTACCCACTGGAAATGGGGTTTTGGGGATGTAAGCCTGGAACGGTGTAGTCCCGTCCCCATTTTAATACCCCCTTAACGGATTCGCCAGGGTCTATTGCTGTATATTTGCCCCCAGAATTTAGGATTTGTCGTTTACCCTTCACTATACAGACCCCAGCAGTAAGGCGCGGGCCGGTACGTTTAAGACGGATCACGGTGCGATCGAGACGCCTATTTTTATGCCGGTAGGTACCGTTGCCTCGGTAAAGGGGGTGCATCAACGGGAGTTACGGGAAGATGTGGGTCCCGATATTATCCTGGGAAATACCTACCATTTGTATCTACGGCCCGGAACCCGCATTCTTCAAGAGGCGGGGGGGCTACATAAATTTATGGGGTGGGAACGAAGTATCCTTACGGACAGCGGGGGCTATCAAGTGTATTCCTTGGCGGACAATCGAAAGATCAAGGAGGAGGGGGTACAGTTTAAATCCCATATCGATGGTTCCCTGCATACCTTTACCCCGGAACGTGTAATGGAGATCCAACGGATAATAGGAGCGGATATTATCATGGCCTTTGACGAATGTCCGCCCTATCCCTGTGATTATACCTATGCCGAGCGTTCCATGCATATGACCCATCGTTGGTTGGACCGCTGTATGGCCCATTTGGATAAGACACCGCCCACATACGGGTACGCACAATCGTTTTTCCCTATTGTACAAGGTTCCGTATACCCGGACCTTCGAAGACGTTCGGCGGAATACATTGCAGGGACAGAGGCCCCGGGCAATGCCATTGGCGGGCTTTCCGTGGGGGAACCTGCGGAGGAAATGTATGCCATGGCCCAAGAGGTATGCGATATTCTTCCCGAGGATAAGCCCCGATACCTTATGGGCGTGGGTACCCCGATAAATATTTTGGAGAATATTGCCCTGGGTGTGGATATGTTCGATTGTGTAATGCCTACCCGCAACGCAAGGAATGGAATGTTGTTCACGGCCCATGGGACCATCAATATAAAGAACAAAAAATGGGAGGATGATTTCTCCCCTTTGGATGAAATGGGCCTTACCTTTGTGGATCGGGAGTATTCCAAGGCCTATCTTAGGCATTTGTTCGCGGCGAACGAATATTTGGGCAAACAGATCGCCACCATTCATAACCTGGGTTTTTACCTATGGCTGGTGCGTGAGGCCCGGGTTCGTATTTTGGCCGGGGATTTTAGGGAATGGAAGAACGGCATGGTCCGGCAAATGAATAAACGGTTGTAGGGTGTCCATTATCGACAAGTACATACTAAAGCGCTATATGGTCACCTTTGTGGTGATGTTGCTTTTGTTCGTCCCCATTGGGATCTTGGCCAATCTGGCCGAGCAGATCGGTAAGATGATCGATAATGAGGCCCCGCTGAACGAGATTTTGATGTACTATCTTAATTTCACGATTTACATCGGCAGCTTGCTGTTTCCTATTTTTCTATTTCTTTCCATTATTTTCTTTACCTCCAAACTGGCCAGTAATACGGAAATTGTGGCCATCTTGAGCTCCGGGGTCTCCTATGCGCGTTTCCTGCGGCCCTATTTGATGGGTGCTGCGATCATAGCGCTTTTGATGCTTGTCATGGGCATGTTTATTGTCCCCAGGGCCAGTCAGGGTTTTAATGAATTCAAGTTTAAGTATTTAAAAAAGGGGAAGCAGGTCCAGGTCACGAACAACATTTTTAATCAACTCAACGAGAAGGATTTTATCTACGTCAGCAGTTTTGATCCCGCCCGGAAGATTGGATACAATTTTACCTTTGAGCGTTTTAACGCAGAGGACGAATTGGAGTTTAAGCTTTCCGCCGCGAATATTCGTTGGATCGATAGTCTGTACCGGCTCACGTCCTATAAAAAGCGAAAAATTAGTGGGGATACCGCCATTGTGGAGACCAAACGCCGCTTGGATACGCTCTTCACCTTTAAGATCGATGACCTTACCCCGGTCTCCTATGTGGCCGAGACCAAAAACCTTACGGAACTGAACCAATTTATAAAGGACCAACGGCGCAAGGGAGCTTCCAATATTAATGCCTACATTCTGGTGAAGTACAAGCGATGGGCCATGCCCCTGAGTGCCTTTATCCTAACCCTGATCGCGGTGGCCGTATCCTCGGTAAAGCGCCGTGGTGGTATGGGGGTAAACCTGGCTTTTGGCATAGGGGTGGCCTTTATCTACATCTTTTTTGATCGCGTCTTCGGCACTATGGCGGAACAGTCGGGCTTTTCACCCATATTGGCCGTGGTAATCCCCAATCTGCTCTTTGGGATCTTGGCCATTTACCTACTGCAAAAGGCCAAAAGGTAAGGGCTCAAGGTTTAAGGAGAGACGCTAGATTTTAGACGTAAGACCGGTTGACATAGGGCGTAGGAGGGTTTCAAGTTTCTAGTTACGTTCGGGTTTGAATTTAAGTTGAGCTTGAATTTGAATTTGTACTTGACACCTGCACTTGTACCTTTTTGGTTTTGGATTATCGGGGTACGTTGGCCCGGAAAGACCCCCCTGGATAGGATCCAATGGGCCTACCGGCATTGCGGATAAAATTTTATATTTGCGCCACCAACAAAAGGAAAACGGGAACATGGAATATTTGGATTTTGAATTGCCGATCAAGGAACTGGAGGAGCAACTGGACAAGTGTCTTATCATAGGTGAGGAAAGTGATGTGGACGTTAGTGAAACCTGCAAGCAGATCGAAAAGAAATTGGCCGATACCCGTAAAGCGATTTATAAAAATCTAACGGCCTGGCAGCGTGTACAGCTATCCAGGCATCCCAACAGGCCCTATACCTTGGATTATATCCAGGCCATCTGTGGGGACACCTTTTTGGAGCTCCACGGTGATCGTAATGTAAAGGACGACAAGGCCATGATCGGCGGCCTGGGCAAGATCGGGGACCAAAGTTTTATGTTCATCGGTCAACAGAAAGGCTATAATACCAAAACCCGCCAGTACCGCAATTTTGGCATGGCCAATCCGGAGGGGTACCGCAAGGCCCTTAGGCTCATGAAATCCGCGGAAAAGTTTGGATTGCCGGTGGTCTGTTTCATTGACACCCCCGGCGCCTATCCGGGAATAGAGGCCGAGAAACGGGGCCAGGGCGAGGCCATTGCCCGTAACATTTTGGAGATGACCCGGCTTACCGTTCCCGTCATTGTGGTGGTCATAGGGGAAGGTGCTTCCGGCGGGGCCCTTGGTATAGGCGTAGGGGATCGGGTGCTTATGCTGGAGAATACATGGTATTCGGTGATTTCCCCGGAGTCCTGTTCTTCCATACTATGGCGGAGCTGGGAATATAAGGAACAAGCCGCAGCTGCCCTAAAACTTACCGCTACGGATATGAAAA
>JBCCZF010000239.1:0-5421 GCA_039188035.1 Bacteroidota bacterium
ATTCCGTTTTGCGTATATCTTTTTCCGTTTTGCGTATGCCATCTTTTAGGGCGGCCCTTACTTTTACCGGATAAACTTAATTATTTATAATCACTCTAAATAATTACAGCCAACCTAATTTTACATGAAACCCAAATATGTACTAAGTATAGCCCTTACGCTACTCACCTGCCTTACCTATGCCCAAGAATACACCCTTTCCGGAACGGTTACCGATGAACAGGGCAACCCCATACCCCAGGCGAATGTTCTGGTCTTGGACTCCCAAAAGGGTGCCTTCACAGATTTTGATGGAAATTACGCCATAACGGGATTGCGTGCAAACACCTATTTCTTGCAGGTAAGCTATTTAGGCTATCAGACCCTTACCCGTAGCATTGCGGTTGCAGAAAATACCATGGTGGACTTTGTTATGGCCAGCCAATCCGATGAACTAAACGAAGTAGTGGTTTCCGCCAACCGCCGTTTACAGGACATCCAAAAAACACCGGCATCCATATCCGCGGTAAATGCCCAGGAAGTAGCGGACCTGCAAATCGGCAATATAAACGAATTGGGACGAATCACATCCAACTTTAGAACGTACGATGACGGGGGTGGTTCCTTCCCCCTTGTTTCTACAAGGGGCATTACCACCATAGATGCTACTCCCATTGTTGGGGTTTACATAGACGATGTACCGCTTTTCAATGTGTCTTCCTTTCCCTCCTATTTTGGCGATATCGAACGCATTGAAATTTTAAAAGGGCCACAGGGAACACTTTATGGAAGAAATTCCATTGGAGGGGTAATCAACATTATCAGTAAAAAACCAACGAACAATACAACAGGATTTGTAACCACCGGTTATGGTAATCTAAACCAATATGATATTCAAGCGGGAATAAGCACACCCCTTATAAAGGACAAACTATTCGCCAAAATCAATGGCGGACTTACGGCCAGGGATGGTTATATAGAAAATACGTTTCTAAACAACACGGATCTCCTGGGCAGGGAAGCCTATAATGGGAACTTGAACTTTACCTATGTGGCCAATGACAATTTGATCTTCAGATTGAATTCAGGATACGAAAGGAGGGAAGTGGACGCTTATGCCCTTGTGGGTGGATTCGGGGCAACGGGAGAGACCATTGAAACCCTTGTAAACAATACACCCTTTCAGGTGGCCCAAAACCTTAATGGGCTATATACCACCGATCTTTCGAACAATTCCCTTAATATAAAATTTAACAACGACAATATAAAAATCGAAGCCATTACCGCCTACCAATTTACGAACGTAGATAGAAGTAACGACGATTTTGACTTTTCTCCTGCGGATATCCAGGCCGTTGCTTCCGATGTGACTAGACTGAATACGATCAGCCAAGAGATCCGTTTGAGCTCCAACAGGAAAAGTAAGCTGGATTGGATCGGCGGCCTATACCTGTATTCGGTTTCCAATGATAGTGATAGAAGGACGCGAAATGGGGTAGATAACGCGGCCAACCCCTTGCTACCCCCGGAAGCTGCGGCCCAATATCCCTATGACCAGCTCTCCGACAACGAGGTCCGGCAAAAGGGACTGTCCCTATTTGGCCAGGCTTCGTATCAACTCACGGATAAACTGATGGTAACCGCGGGATTACGGTACGAAATTGAAGACAGCAGTCTGGAAGTGGACAACAGTTTTGAAAAGGATGGGCAAGATTTTGTATTTCCACCTTTGGGCGCGGTGCCCGCCGCTTTTAACGAGGATACCGAGTTCAGTGCCCTATCCCCAAAATTTAGCTTGGGCTATCAGGCCAATAACAATTCGTTCCTGTTTACCAATATCACCAGGGGATACCGCCCGGGTGGGGTAAATTCCTTTGTTCTGGACGAAAATCGGGCGACCTTTGACCCCGAATTCAGTTGGAACTATGAGCTGGGCATAAAAAACACCCTGTGGGACAATACGGTAAAACTCAACGCCACCCTATTTTTTATCCGTTACACCGATCAGCAGCTTTTTAATGTCATAGATCTTGCCACCTTTAGCATAGGGACGGAAAACATTGGTAATTCCGAGAGTTATGGGGTGGAATTAGAGACGGAATTTGTAGTTACCAAAGGCCTTAACCTTATTGCAAACTTGGGGTACTTAAAGACCGAGTTTACGGACTACACCTACACAAATTCCTTAGGTATGGAAATTAATAATGCAGGAAATATGCAGGTGGTCTCCCCGGAATGGAGTGGAAGCCTAGGAGTCAATTACGCTACTGATCTGAGCAAAAAGTGGAAAGGTTCCCTTGCCGTGGATTATCAGTTTCAGTCGGAAATGTTCTTTGACCCCGAGAATACGGCAAGTCAAGATGCGTATGGTTTATTAAATAGTAGATTGGTAGTGGGATCCAAAAATCTTGAAATCGCCCTTTGGGCAAAAAACCTCACCGATGTAACCTATCTGAGCTATGGGTATTCCGTAAGTGGTGCGGGTACATTTGCCTCTTATGGCCTACCCCAGACCTATGGTGCAACCGTAACCGCAAAGTTTTAACGGCATATGGAATCATCGTTTATGTCCTACGATTCTTGTTGCCCTCACACCTATTCCGGCAAAATCCGCAAAACGATTTCCGTCCCATGACCAATGAACAATGACCCCTTAGTCTATTTTAATATGGAAGCGGCAGAAAAAAACCTGGCACTATTCGAAGGAGATCGGGCTACCCACTACGATAATTTTGTGCAACAGTGGATTCCCAATTACAATTATTTCATGTCGGTCTTGCCCAGGCTTTTGGCAGCCGTATCCCCAAAAAAAATGCTCGCCGTTGGATGTGGTACGGGTGCGGAGCTTTTGGCCTTGAAGAAAGCCGATGAAACGTGGGCCATTACCGGGGTGGACCCGTCCCCGGAAATGATTGCCATAGCACAAAAAAAACTGGCTTCCCATAAAAAAATAGAATTCTTTACGGGAACTATCGACCAACTTCAAAACAAAGGCCCCTATGGTGCCGCTTCCCTTATCCTTGTCTTGCATTTTATCAAATACCCTAGTGAAAAACTAAGCTTGCTTACGGAAATCGCCAAACGGTTACAACCAGGGGCCCCATTCATTACCATGGGGATTTTTGGCAACAAGGAACAATTAAAGGGAAACCTGGACGTGTTAAAACGGGTATTGTCCAAAAACATATCCCAAGAAGAAATTGGGGAACGTATGGAACGGATAACCCACTCCCTACACCGCACTTCGGAAGAGGAACTGCAGAAATTATTGACCCGTGCCGGATTTGAACCTCCCACACGCTTTTTTCAAGCATCTATTTACAGTGCTTGGTTAACTAAAAAAACGGAAAAATGAACCTAAAAATCCAAAACCTGTCCAAGACCTACTCCAATGGAGTACAGGCCCTAAAAAACGTATCGCTTACCATCCATAAAGGCATGTTCGGACTTTTGGGCCAGAACGGGGCCGGAAAATCCACCCTAATGCGTACCATTGCCACCTTACAAGATCCGGATGCGGGGGAAATCGATTTTAACGGCATTAATGTGCTGAAAAATCCCGAGGCCTTACGAAGGACCTTGGGCTATCTGCCCCAGGAATTTGGGGTATACCCGAACGTAACGGCCAGGGAATTGCTGACCCATATAGCGGATATGAAAGGCCTTGTAGACAAAGGAGAACGCAAGGAAACGGTAGAGGCCCTTCTGCAAAAGGTAAATCTCTACGATGCGCGCAACAAAAAACTGGACGGATATTCCGGAGGAATGAAACAGCGCTTTGGCATTGCCCAGGCCCTGTTGGGCAATCCAGAATTGATCATTGTGGACGAACCTACCGCCGGATTGGATCCCATGGAACGCAACCGTTTCTACAACTTGTTGTCGGAACTTGGTGAAAATGCCGTGGTTATCCTATCTACCCATATCGTAGAGGATATAAGCACCTTATGCACCGATATGGCCATCATTGGAAATGGTGAGGTTGTACTCACAGGGAAACCGGACGAAGTGGAGCAAGCGATGCGCGGCAAACTCTATGAGATGCCCATCCGAAAGGATGAGCTGACCGCGTACCAGGAAAAATTCAAGGTTATTTCCCAACGTTTTTTTGCCGGTAAATTGATGATTACCGTCATGGCGGACGACATCCCTTCTGAAGGGTTTGATGCCAAAGCCCCCTCTTTGGAAGATGCCTATTTTAAAATTTTAAGCGAAAACTAAGATGAGGACCATACTTTCCATAATAAAAAACGAACTCAAGCAACGCCTGTTCAGCTGGGTGACCCTGATTTTCTTCCTCATGTTGGCGTTTCAGATGATATGGTATACCGATGGGGCTTTTAAGTATTTTGCCAATGAAGGGGTACTCATGAATGCGGCCAGTATTCTATACCGCAATTACGCGGCCATGGGCATGCTCATGATCATTATTATCGCCATCGTTACAGGCGGCGTACTGTATAAGGATATCCGATACAAATCTGCACAATGGGCCTATGCGCTGCCCATTAGCGACAAGCAATTTTTCATTGGCCGTTTTTTGGCCGCCTTCCTATATCTCGTGCTCCTAAGTACGGGTATGATCTTGGGCCATTTGTTGGTTCCCTATTCAGGTATTGGCGAAGCCCACCGCTTTGGCCCCACCCCATGGGGCCCTCTTTTCCACGGTTGGGTACTATTTACGGTCCCCAATCTGTTTTTTTATGTATCGCTCGTATTTTTCGCCCTGGTATTTACAAGGAAAATCGCCTCCAGTTATTTGGCTGTTTTTTTGGTGATCATCATTTTTTTGATTGCCCAGACCTCCTATGAAACGGGCGGTGGCAATAACTTAACGGCTTTTATCTTGGCCGATTCCGGAGGTTTTGTGGCTGCACAACACTACACGGAATTGTTGACTCCCTCGGATAAAAACACAGCCATGTTCAAACTCTCCGGCTATGTGTTGCACAACAGGCTGTTTTGGTTTGGGCTTGCGCTGATACTGGCCATAGCCTCCTATTTTCGGTTTTCCTTTAAATATTTTATCCAGGCCGGAGTGGATACCTCGAAAAAAATAAAGGATACCAAAAAAGGAGCGCTTACCGCGGCCTCTATACAATTGCCAGATGTGGTAAAAAAATACCGCGTATCCGATTTTCTGACCAAATTGTGGTCGCTATCCAAGCTGGAATTCATGAACATTGTCCGCCCCGTATCTTTCAAGATTATCCTGGGCATCATCTTCCTAATGGTCTTTTTGCAGAACGTTACTTGGAACGCCACCTATTACATCGGCAATGAATTGCCCGTTAGTAGCAACATGACCTATTTTAGATTGCAGTGGGGGGTGTTTGTTTGTATGTTGATCATGATTTGGGCAGGAGAGCTGTTTTTTAAGGATAAAACCGTAAATATCTGGCAAATTACGGATTCCTTGCCCGTACCGGTTTGGGTTACCCA
>JBCCZF010000240.1:0-5413 GCA_039188035.1 Bacteroidota bacterium
CCTGGCCCAAAACGCCATGGCCATGAAGAATGTGCCCCAGGCCTTGAATATTCGGAGTCTTATGCTCCAGAATTTTGAAAAAGCGGATAACTCGGCCGATTTGGGGGAACGCAAGGCGCTGCTTAATTTCTGTATTGTGGGTGCGGGGCCTACGGGGGTGGAATTGGCCGGGGCTTTTGCTGAATTAAAACGCAATGTTTTTCCGAGGGACTATCGCCATTTAAATGTGGAGGAAATGGAAATCCATCTTTTTGAGGGGGCGGACAGGGTACTGCCGCCCATGAGCCAAACCGCATCCAAAAAAGCGATGGCCTTTTTGGAGGAGCTCGGGGTTAGGATACATACCCGGACCCTGGTCTCCGGATACGATGGGGATCATATGACGCTCAATGATGGTACCGCTATGCGTACGCACAACTTTATATGGACGGCCGGGGTCACCGGGGCGGCGATCCTTGGCCTGGATGGCGAGGCTTTGATGGGCCGCCTAAACCGATATCGGGTTAATACATTTAACCAAGTGGAAGGGTATCCTGAAATTTTTGCTATTGGGGATATTGCCTATATGGAGACCGAGGCCTTTCCCCAGGGGCACCCCCAAGTGGCCCAACCCGCCATTCAACAAGGTGAGCTGTTGGCAAGGAATCTAAAGAACATGCTTCAGGACAGACCTATGGCGCCTTTTCGTTATAACGACAAGGGCACTATGGCCACAGTTGGCCGTAACCGGGCGGTGGTAGATTTAAGTCGACTGCAATTCGGGGGTTTTTTCGCCTGGTTTATTTGGATGTTTGTGCACCTTATGGCCTTGGTGGGGTTTCGGAATAGGGTGGTGGTTTTCTTCAATTGGGCCTACAACTATATCAACTATGACAAGGCGGCCCGGCTTATTATTAGGCCCTTTAGACCAAAGGTTTGAACCTGTTGCAAAGTGGGATCTTTGCAAAAAACACTCTTTTTGCAAAGATGTCGAACCTTTTGTTATCTTTGCAGTGTTGTGTTGTAATCTTTGACCTAGTATTGGTCAAGATCAATGAAAGGCTTTCCTTAGTGGGAGGCTTTTTTATTTTGGGGTTATCCTTATCCTCGGCACTACATTCAGTATGTTGGATTTACGGGGGAATAATTTCATCGTCCTTCCAAATTATTGTAGCTTTAAGGAACATTGTTTTTAAGTTGAACCTATGCCCCTATACCATACTTTGGGCAAAATACCGCCCAAACGCCATACCCAGTTTAGAAAGGACGATGGATCCCTATATTACGAGCAATTGTTCGGGACTATCGGTTTTGATGGCATGTCCAGTTTACTGTACCATATCCATAGGCCCACCCAGGTAAAAGAAGTACAGGAGACCTTGGACATTAGGCCGGTTGCGGCGGTGGAACACAATATTACCTCGCGTTTGCTCAAGGGGTTGGGAATAGCCCCGGAGGAGGACTATTTAAAAAGTAGGAAAACAATCCTGTTTAATTCCGATGTGCACGTAGGCCTGGCCGCTCCTAGAACATCCATGAGCGGGTATTTCTATAAAAACACGGATGCGGACGAGCTTTTGTTTGTCCATAAAGGCAGCGGGGTCGTACGGACCATGTTGGGCGATATTCCTTTTGAATATGGGGATTATTTGTTGATTCCACGGGGCATGATCTATCAGATAACCTTTGATGGGGTGGATAACAGGCTATTGATTACGGAGAGTTATCATCCTATCTATACCCCAAAACGGTATCGCAATTGGTTTGGGCAGCACTTGGAACACTCCCCCTTTTGCGAACGCGACTTTAAATTGCCCCGCAACTTGCGGGCCCATGACGAAACGGGCGAGTTTTTGATCAAAGTAAAAAAGGAAGGACAATTGCACCATCTCCTTTACGCCACCCACCCTTTTGATGTGGTCGGTTGGGACGGGTATAACTTTCCTTATGGTTTTTCGATCCATAATTTTGAACCGATTACGGGTCGTGTGCACCAACCGCCACCGGTACACCAGACTTTTGAAACATCGGCCTTTGTGGTCTGCTCCTTCTGTCCCAGGTTATACGACTATCATCCGTTGGCCATTCCAGCGCCCTATAATCATTCCAATATCGATTCGGATGAGGTATTGTATTATGTGGATGGCGATTTTATGAGTCGAAAGAACATTAATGAGGGCGATATCTCCCTGCATCCCGCCGGTATTCCCCACGGTCCCCATCCGGGTACCTATGAGGCGAGTATCGGGAAGAGGGAAACCGCGGAATTGGCCGTAATGGTGGATACCTTTAAACCCTTACAGCTTACCCGGGAAGCCCTGGATATTGATGATGGGAAGTATTATAAAAGTTGGTTGGAGTAAAAGGCTTAAGGCACTAAACGGACTTTCTGCCCGAGTGGGACATGTGGCACACGGGCAAGTGTATTGCGTTCTAAATATATAACATGAATAGAGTATGATTTTTGATTTGATACAAAGGAGACGTTCCGTCTTTCCCGACCAGTATAATGATAAACCCATTGCCCGCGCAGATATCGAACGGGTTCTGGAGGCCGCCAATTGGGCCCCTACCCATAGAAAGACCGAACCCTGGCGGTTCAAGGTAATCACGGGAGAGGCGCGGGAGAAACTGGGGATTTTCCTTTCCGAAAAATACCGGGAGACCGAGGCGAACCCAAAACAGATTAAAATTAGAAAGTTAAAGGAGAACCCCCAAAAAGCGGGAGCTATACTTGCCATATGCATGCAACGGGATCCCGGGGAATGTGTGCCGGAATGGGAAGAAATCGCCGCCACGGCCATGGCGGTGCAAAACATCTGGCTTTGCTGTACCCAATTGGGTATTGGTAGTTATTGGAGTTCCCCGGGCTTGATCCATTATATGGATGGGTTCTTTGATTTGAATACGGGGGAACGCTGCTTAGGCTTTTTGTATATGGGCTACTATGACGGGGAGCTTCCCGAGCAGACCAGAACGCCCATAGGGGATAAGGTAGCTTGGGTATAATGTACGGTATGGGCCAATTTGGGGTTTACCCCTTACTGCCACGACTTATGCGTTCAAAGGGGCGGTTTGGGTTTCATTGATGCGGCCAATATCCACAACAATTCCATTGTTCCTACGGTCGGAGGCATAAATGAACTTTTTGCCCCATTGAAGTTCGTTGGCCTTGTAGGAGGAGCGCGAATATACTGTTTGGGAGGACGATTCGTCAAAAGCCTTGATCGAGATGATAAACTCGGCGTCCTTTTCAAGTACCTGTGGTTCGGTTAGGCCGTACAATGGGCTTTTTTTGTCTATGGGGTGCACAATGGTCCACATATACGGCATAAAGGCAACCTTGTTCCGTTCCAATTCCAAAACATAAAAGTCCCGCAATTCCGAGTTTTGGCGCTGCATGGCCAAGTTAACCTGCACTTCCATTTCCAACAGCTGATTGTTCTGTAGGTTGGCGATCCTGAACATAAATCCATTAATATCGTGATAGGGCGCAATTAGGGCATTTTCGCTATAACGGATTTTTGATCGTGGTCTGGAAAAGCGCCCGTAAAGGAGTCCGGTGGCCAGGGCAAAACCCAAAAGGCCCAACATGGATTCAACGGCGGCCACAATATTGGCAGGGTAGCCCATGGGGGCAACACGACCGTATCCCAGGGTAGTCACCGTTTGGGCACTGAAGAAAAAACCTTCCATAAACCGGTCAAAAGTGGTATTGGCCGCTATTCCCGTGAGGTTTTCCACCCCAATAAAGATATAAATGGAGGCAAAAAGAATATTAATGCTAAAATAGGCGACCAAGATCAGGGCAAAAAAGCGGGCCCACGACATGCTTATCAAGGCATGAAAAAAGTTGAGACGTTCAAATAAGGGGATGTTGATCTTTTGAACGTTAAAGGTGCCGTCCTTGTTCAGGGCCCTATATCCGCCAGTATCATTTTTGGTGCCCAGCCCCAGATCATTGAATTTGCGTTTCGCCATGGTTTCGTGTCGTTTTTAAAAAACGAAGTTAACCGAATTTGGACAAAAACATACGGGTAGGGAGCTATGGGCAATCGTTGCCCAAACCAGTAATTACTCCATAACATATTGAAACACCCCGCCCCCTTGTTTTAGTACCATGGTCTTTTCCACTGGATCGAACTCCAGGCGGATCCCGGCCTGCCCAAATTCAAAGACGTGCGTTTCCACGGACTCCAAGGGAAAGGAAGCTTGTCCCGTGGCCTGGCCAAAAAGGGTGTCCCCGTCCTTGGAAATGGTGATTTTTAGGGGAAGCTGTTCGCTTGCATAGAGGCCCAAATAGGGATCCAAATCTTCCGAACTCACCGCAATGGTGGCAAAGGAGGGAATTTCAAAGGGTTTCCCATAATAGGCACTTAGCAGGGCACTAACAATATCATTATTGGGGTAACGGGTGCCATTGGATACGAGGGCAACCGCTAAGGAATCCTCCGGAAGATAGCCCAAGACCGAAGTGAAGCCGTCTATACCCCCGTTGTGACCAAACCCTTTTTTGTCATAATACGGTACGGGAAAAATACCCATGCCATAACCATCGGAAAGGGTTTTCATTTGATTCAGGCTTTTCGCGGAAATCAGCCCTTCGTTAAAAAGACCATAAATAAAGCGGTTTAAATCGGATGGGGTGGCCACCAGGGCCCCGGCACCCAAGGGGATGGACATGTGGGTCTCCTTCATTTTCTTCCACGAATCTTGGTAGGAATAGGAGTATGCGTCATTTTGCCGCACCTTGATCGTACCCCCTATGCGCGTGTTTTTTAACCCAAGGGGCTCCGTAATCTTTTCGCGCACCAGTTGGGCATAAGGCTCTTTAAAGGCGTCCTCCAGGATAAAGGTCAACAATACGTAATTGGAGTTGCTGTATTGGGCCTGGCTATCCGGTTCAAAAACACTACCCCCCTCCCGTATAATTTCCAGGAGTTGTTCCCGGGTCTTGGGTTGGCTGTCCCATGCCGGATAATCGGGTCGACTCGTAAAATTATGGATGCCACTCCTGTGATTCAAGAGATTGCCAAGGGTAATCCGACGACTGTTTTCGATTTCTGGAAAATAGGCATCCAGGGTCTTGTCCAGGGAAAGTAAACCCGCTTCTACGGCTTTGAAGACAAGTACGGAGGTAAACATCTTGGTAATGGAACCCATGCGGTATTTGGTGTCCGCCGTAGGTCGCTTTTGATTGGCAACATTGGCATAACCGATGGCCTTGTGATACAGTAGATCCTTGCCCTGGGTAAGGGCAACACTGCCCATAAAGCGATTATTGGTTTCCAAGACGGCAAACAAGCTGTCCAGTTTGGCCGTATCCAGTTTTTGGGAAAATCCGGAAAAGGGGATTAGAATACCGAGTACGAATAGAAATCCATTTTTTTTCATGGGAAGCGGGTAAGGTCAATAGAAAAACGGGAAAAGTGAC
>JBCCZF010000241.1:0-5393 GCA_039188035.1 Bacteroidota bacterium
CAAAACTGTCTAATTATCCTATAAATGCCTATGCCCTTGGCATAACTTTAACAGGTTTGTCATTAGTTTAATGGTTTGCAACGTGCTTTTGGAAGTGCTAATACGTTAAAAAAGAACAATGTATATATGTTATGGTATCTGTTGCGGAATAAAGCCGAAGCCTTTTAGGCGGTATGAGACAGTGTGCTTATAATAGCCCCTGGTGTTTTTTGTAAAACAAGGCTATAAACCCTTACTCCAGCCAGAAACTAATCTTTGAGGCATTTTCCCAATTTTCCTTAAAACTATCTGATAGATTTTCTTTTGAAAATATTTCAATTGCCAATAGCTTTGAGATGTTGTCCGTCCAATAAATGATATCATCACCATACATAGACAGAACAAACCCACCTTTCATATCCATCAAAACAAATCGATGCCCGAATACAGGAAATATTCTGGAAATGTCTTTTTGGGCTAATTCACTTTCATCGATGTTGTTAGACTCATAAATCCAGCTGATTCGTTTTTTAATCAGCGCTACATCTTCTGGGTATTCATAAAAGGTATTTGAATATGCGGGTTTTGTGCCGCTACTCCCATAAATATTTATCGCAGGTTTATCGACTCCGTTCATCACCTTGTAATAATTTTTTAGCCCTTCTGGAAAAATGATTCCTAAATCCTTTTCAAAAGATTTAATTTCTTCTTCGGTCAGGCCCTTATTCCATCTTGTGTTTTTTTGCGTTTGGAATCCGTAAACTGTACTGTCAATTTCAATGGTTTTCCAGTACGCTTCGCTTTTGATTTTCAAGTTTTGAAAGAATTCTATACTGTTGTCCGGTATACTTAAACTTACTCTTTGCCCCATTTCTATATGATTGGATTGGTTTTTCTTTGTTGCGTTACTCTCGATGCAACCATAAATCAATAATAGTATTCCAATTATCGTTTTGGAACTGGCCCGTAGTAATATGTTTTTTCCACTTTTCATAGTCTGGCAAATGATTTAAGATAGTCTACCACCCTTCTTATCAGATTCAATGGTTGATTCTGGCGCTTGCTACCACAGCCCTATCTTTTACCCTTGAGAACCGGTTGAAAATAGAATGGAATCCAAAACCCCAAAATAGTCCGCATACTCCGGAAGATTGTTATGTCCGCCGCCCATAATGGAATATAGTTTTTTTGTGGAAGCCTCGGATTTTTCCAAAAGAACCTCGGCATGGGTATGGGGTACCAGTTGATCTTCCTTGCCGTGAATAATATGTGTAGGTATCTGTATTTCAGTTATATTTATCAAATTATCAAACCTAAACTTTAATAATAGCCTAGCCGGTAGCCAAGGATATTCTTTTTGGGCCATGTCCAAAAGATTGGTAGGACCGGATTCCAGAATAAGTTGTTTAGGTCGGTTGCCAAGGGCCATATGGGTGGCAAAAAAAGTACCTAGGGAGCGGCCGAAAACCGTAAGTTGATCTTCCTCAAAATGCTGTAGGCAATAGTCGTAAAAAAGCCTTCCGTCCTCCAACATGGCATCTTGTCGTCTTTTGCCTGTGCTCTTCCCATAACCCCGATAATCCCAAACAACTACATCATAGGTGTACCTTTGGGACAGTTCCTGGGCCCAGGCACCCCATTCGCCCAAATGCCCTGCATTGCCATGGGAATACAGTATAACGCCTTTGGGATGCTGCTGTTTATAATGGAGTCCGTTGAGTACCGCCCCATCCGGAGCGGCGAGAAAGAGCTCTTCATGCGGTACCGTAAACGGATATTCGTAATCCTGCGGGAGGCGGGAACTAAAGAAGATCAGTTTTTCTTGAAGGAAGTAGAGCATAAACAATCCGGTTGCAAAAAGTAAGGCGGTAACGCTTAAAAGCCGTTTTACTAAGGTCATTATGAAAGTCGACTTTATGCTATTTCAGGTTCTTAAGGATAAAGTCCAAGGTTTTATTGGTGTTTTGATTGTGGTCGTAGGCCCAATTGCTATAGGTAATGTTGCGGGCAAGCCCCATTTGTATCAGTTGTTGGATGACGCCTTCATAGTCCAAGGAAACCTTTCCGGTCAACAAAACATCCATAGATTTTTCCTGGAGATGGCGGAGGTATATCTTTTTGAGCCCACTAAGATATAGGCGATCCTTGGTAAACCCTCCTCCCCTATGGGCCCGTAAGGTGATGGAGAAAGTATCGTGCTTGTTGAGTTTGTACTGATTGTGGATCAGGTCAAACGTATCCGAAAAACTGTACCCCTTGATCAAACTATCGCTGGCCAAGACCCGATAGGCCAATTCCTTCAAACGTTTTAAGGTCAACGCCCCACACATATATTCACTGAATACGGATAGGCCCTCTTGCGTCTCCACATTTTGCGGGAACCCATTGGAAAATACCTTCAGGGGTTGTAGAAGGCCATTAAAAGTGGTCACCAAATGCACCCCGATCTCATGGTTGGCCAAGGTCAAAAGTTGATTTTTGCTAAAGGTGGCGTTCTTTTTAATGACCAGGGAGCGGGAACTGTTGCTTACCATGGCGTCCGCTGCGATATGGGTGGAAAACTTAATGTTCAGCGGAAAATCATAACGTTGCGCAAAATCCTGAAAGTATGCCTTGGCCTCTTGGGGGCTATGGACCTTCTCCATATCCTGGCTGGGGGGCTCATCCCTAAAATGCAGGATAAAGCGGGCATTTTGTACATCTTTCTCCGTGGGCGAACCGTATACCCGGAGGGAATTGTAGTGGAACGCCTTGTCCAGGCCTATGGTCTCTATGCATTGTACCATATTGGAGTAGAAGTAGATAATGTCCTGGTATAGCCGCCGGATTTCATCATCCTGGATACGTTCCAAGCGCTGTGAAAACAACAACCTATGGAGTTTGTACGGGTCGAACTTTAATTTGGGATACCGAAATTGGGGCTCTTCCGTGAATTTCGAGGCGAAAAAGCGGTGTTTTGCCTTTTCAATATTCAGGGGATTTACATAATTCAAGAGCTCGATCTTGCGGATAAGGCGATCCAAATTGCCATCGATTTCAAAGAGGTCGCTGAACTGCCTTTGGATTTCGGTTTTCCGGGCTTCTCCGATCATGGGTCGTTTTCTAGGAATTGATTTGCCTGCAAAGGTATCAATTCCGCCAATTGTAGTTCCACGGCACGTACCACCTCGGGATAAAGGATGCCGCTATGCTCATCGCAATACACTTTGGCGATTTCCGTGGCCAGGACTAGGGTGTTTTTAAAATTCTGGGTGATGTATTTCAAAAAATAGCCGTTCCCTTTGAAGGTATCGTTGATTTTAGAGCTGGACGGGATACCATGGGGTAGTTGGATCGTGCCCAGTTTTTTGCGCCACGACCGAGCCAGATCTCCAAACCTGGGGTTGTCGATATTTTGGGTACCCAGGTTCCAGGTGGGTACTGTTCTGTCCCAACGTTTCCAGTTATAACTGTGCATGTCTATGACCAGGGCCTTGCCGTGCATTTCCTCCAGTTTGCCCACTAGGGCGTGCACTACCTTATAGAATTGTTGGTGTTTGTGGAGGCTTGTCGTCCTTTCCTGTTCAGGCAAGGAGCGTTTCCAAAGTCTTTTTCCCCAGGCGTCCTCGTAAATGGCCGTGTCCGGAGCGCGGTTGAGGTCGTACTCAAAGCGGCTGTCGCAACCGGCCAGGACTATGGGATGGGACTGTACCATCGCCTTGGTGCAGGGATCTTCCTCGTACCAACGTTCATATTCGGTATGCAGGCAAATATCCCATAAGGCTTTTCGAAACTGGTGCCCGTCATGTACGGCCGCGCAGAGGTAGGGTGCATACTCCGTGATCTTCAACGTAAACGAATAGTCCTCTGAAACGGCTTCAAAAGGAATCCCTTGGGTTATATGGGCAAGGATGTCCGGGACGGCAAGACTATGCATTTTGTACCTCGTTGCGCAATCGGGACCTGCGATCGAAGGCTTGGAGCTTGTCCATGACCTTGCTTTCCACAAAATCGATGACCTTGGCCTGTATCTTGGTCTTGTAGACTTTGTTCATGTAGGTGACCCCACCGGGAGACATCACGTTGACTTCCACGAGCTTGCCCCCTATGACATCGATCCCTACAAAAAAGAGTCCGTCCTTGACCAATTTGGGCCCTATTTGTTTGCAAAGTGCCTTTTCCTGCTTGCTCATGCTGTGCTTGGCAATGGATCCCCCGGCAGAAACGTTGGAGCGGTGATCGTCCGAACCGGGTACGCGCTTCATGGCGCCAATAGGTTCCCCATTCAATAATAAGATACGGACGTCGCCTTGGTCCGCACCTTCAATATATTCTTGAAGTATCACATAGTTAGAGCTTCCATCCGAATTGGTTACGTAAAAATCCAACAAAGACTTTATGTTGCTCATGGCCGACTTCTCAATAAGGATGACCCCGGAACCGCCAAAACCGTTTAAGGGCTTCAGAATCATTTTTTCCGACTCGGATTCCTTGATCTGACGCAATAGGTAATTCTTGTTTTTGGAGACGTGGGTAGCCGGGATAATATTGCTGTGCGAATCCCCAAAGGCAGCGGTGTACAATTTGTTATTGGCCTCCCGCAGCCCTTGTAGGGAGTTAACGATAAAGACATCGTCCTTTACCGAATCCAGAAAATTGAGCATGATGGGATCCAAGGGCGGATTGGCGCGCATAAAGATAACGTCAAAACCTGCTAAGGGCAACATCTCCTCGCGGGTCACTGCCTGTTTGTAAAAGGAACGCAGACTTCCGGATACTTTTTCCATTCGATTTATTACCGTACAGAAGGCATTGGTAACACTATTGCGGATGGTTAGATTGGCCGGCGTGCAAAGGGCCACCCCGTGTTTACGCTTGACGCATTCGTGGATTAGCGCCAAGCTGGTGTCGTTCTCGGGGTCTATATCCTCCCAGGGATACATTAAAAAGCAAATATTCATCCGTTCGGGTTTCAAGGGTTAGGATTCAAGGTTCAAAGTTTAAAATTCAAGGTGCAGGGTTCTGGGTGTGGGTCGTTGACCACGGTTCTTCTGTCCTTTTAAAAGTAGGCGATTGTAGTTTGGGTTTGAGAGAATTTCGAGCATTTTAGAACCATCACATGTTCATTGATTCACTGCTACATTAGTATATTGCAAAGGATCACTATTTTACCTCCTCATAATGGTCGTCCCAGTCCCTTACCTTGGGCGCACCCAATTTGCCGACGGACTTGGCCACAATCATGGAAACGGTGGCGTCCCCAGTAACGTTTACAACGGTTCGGCACATATCCAATGGTCTGTCCACGGCGAAAATCAAGGCCAGGGCTATGGGATATAGATCTGGGGGGAAACCAATGGATTCCAACACGATTACCAACATTACCATGCCCGCACCGGGAACGGCAGCGGAACCTATCGATGCCAAAAGTGCCG
>JBCCZF010000242.1:0-5367 GCA_039188035.1 Bacteroidota bacterium
CCTAATTTCTTGGACGGCCAACTGGGGGCAACAACAAGGGATTTTGGACAAAAGGGTCAGTCTCGTAATTGAGAACCAACCTGTGGAAGAGGCACTGGAGCGTATCATGAAGGAAACCTCCAGTAAAATCAATTATTCCTTGGACAATTCCTCCCGAGGGAAAAAAATATCAAAAACGTATAAAAATGTCCGACTGGCCGAGGTGATAAAAGACATTCTAGGGGACAACAATCTGGGTTTACGGGCCAGGGGCAACTCCATTACGGTATTTAAAAAATCGGATAGCGTACCGGACCAATCGAGGGCCGTCCTAAAAGGAGAAATAACCGATGCGCAAAACCAGCCTCTTTTTGGGGTAACGGTGCGGCTTAGGGGAACGGGTTTGGGCGCTATCAGCGACGAAGCGGGCAGATTTCGGATACATAAGGTGCCTTTTGGCGATTTTACCTTGGAGGTTTCCTCCATGGGTTATGAGACCATTACCCGGGAACTTCGGGTAAACAAAAAGCTGTTCACGCTTTCCTTGACCATGGGGGAATCCCGGGAACAGTTGCAGGAAGTAGTGGTAAAGGGAAAGTCGGAAAGCACCAGGATATCCGAACAACCGCTTCAAATTAACTCCATAGATGTAGTGGCCCTGCAAAACGAATCCTCGGAAGTGGTCAAGATATTGGATCGGACGGCAGGGGTCCGCATCCGGCAGTTCGGGGGATTGGGCAGTCCGGTTCAAATACAATTGAACGGCTTATCGGGCAATGCGGTTAGAACCTATTATGATGGCATACCGCTGGAGCTCTTGGGCGGAGGGATCCAATTGAACAATATCCCGGCCAATGCCGTTGAACGTTTGGATGTCTATAAAGGTGTTATGCCGGTGGACATTGGTACCGATGCTTTGGCAGGGGGCATTAATGTGGTCGCCAAGGAAGTGGATACCGATTACGTAAACGCCTCCTATCAGTTTGGCTCGTTCAACTCCCATGTTGGAACCCTTTCAGCTGGAAAAAAAATAGGCTCCAAGGCTTTTTTGTCTTTACAAGGCTTTCAAAATTATGCGGATAATGATTATCGCATTCGCGCTGTACAGATTATGAACAATGAAAATGTTCCCGTGGAAGTGGATCGGTTTCACGATGCGCACCGATCCTCTATGATCCAGGGAACTTTTGGGTTTACGGGGACTACTTGGGCCGATAAAATTTCCTATAGCATTAGCTACAACCAACGTTTTGACGAGGTACAGAACGGGGTTCGTCTGGATAATAGTCCCATTGGGGAGCTCACCACCGAAAACAGTGCTTTGCTCCAAAGCCTGAAATACCAAAAGAAACTCGCCCATGAAAAATTGGGAATCGACTATTCTGGACATTATGTGCGCACCACGGAGCAAATAAACGATTCTACCACCAACCGTTACGATTGGTTTGGCAATATTGTAGGCGAATGGGCCCGAGGGGCCGAGTTTTTGGCCGCCCCTTCCAGACGAAGGGGGGAAAACGAAGTTTGGGTACACCGCCTTAATCTAGGGTATGACTTTAACGATACCCAAAGTGTTACGCTATCCACCTTTCTAAGCGATCAGACGGTGGCGGGGGAGGATCCCCTTTTTGACATCCCGGACATCGTTGACCCAAACACCATCCCTTCCAACTTATTGCGTTCCATAAGCGGTATTTCC
Organism: Bacteroidota bacterium; assembly: GCA_039188035.1. Taxonomy (GTDB): domain Bacteria; phylum Bacteroidota; class Bacteroidia; order Flavobacteriales; family Flavobacteriaceae; genus Ulvibacterium. The sequence continues at coordinate 1,679 of JBCCZF010000242.1, forward strand.
TATGAATCCAAGTGGTTCGATAAAAAACTGGAAGCCATCGTATTTGGCAAGTACTATCACTACAATCAGAGCACTACTGTCCTAAATCCGAACCCGAACATTGATGTAGGCGGACAGTTTAGCTTTAACGACGGCGAGACGGGTTACGGCCTAGGACTTAAATACAGTTTGGGCAACGACATTTTTCTACGCGCCAGTTTTGAACGCGCCTTGCGAATTCCCACAACCCGTGAAATCTTTGGGGATTTTGTGACCATTCAACCCAATTATACGCTTCGGCCCGAACTCAGCGAAAACGTAAATCTGGGAGGGCATTTTACGTATAATTATGGCCGTAACAATTATGTCACTGTAGACATCAACGGATTTTTACGAGATCAGACAGATCTTATCCGGTTACAGGCCCTTGGCCTCGCCAATTCCCGATTTATCAATGAGGCGGAGGTACGTGCCTCCGGATTTGAATTGGCGGTCAATGCGATGCCCTTGGATAAATTGCGACTTTCCCTAAGCTATACCACGCAGTCCATTTTTAAGGAGGGTGATGCAAGCGGAAACAATGCCGATGGTATCGGCTCCGACATTCCGAATATCCCCACACGGTTTTTGAATTTTTCCGCTGATTATGCCCTGGGGAAAACAGTGCTAAAAGAGGACGAATGGAACGTATTTGGCTACTACACCTATGTGGACGAATTTGCAATTACCATCCAGAACGCGGGCAGTGCCAATCCGGAAAATAGCATCCCAGTGCAACATCAAGTAGATCTGGGCACCAAATACCGCTTTTCCAAAGCAAACCTTACCGTGGCCCTACAAGTAAACAACGTCTTGGATCGGGAGGTGTTTGACAATTTTCGTATCCCCAAACCGGGAAGGAATTTTAATATCAAGCTCAGTTATCAATTATAATAAAAATGAATACTAATTATCTAAATATTGTATGCTTTATGAAAAAGGGAAACCTATTTTCTTTAGGAACACTATGTATCGGCCTTATCTTTTTATGGAGCTGTAGCAGTGATGACAACGAAGCCCCTCCCGATAATGGGGAAAACTCGGATGGTGGCGAAAATGAAACAAGGGCCTTGAAAGAAGGCTATATCATACAGGGGAACCTCGACGGCACCGTATTTATACAATATTTTGAAGAATTACCCTCGGAAACCATAGACGTATCCCAAGGAAATGACTTTCAGTCCTTTAATGTTGAATCTGTTCTGGATGGGGCCATGTATGTCTTTGCTACCGATGGATCCAATGGGATAGAGAAAATCATTGTAAACCAAGCCGGCGAGTTGGAAGTGGTAGGTGAAATCGCCACTGTAGGACGCACTTTTAGTCTAAGTGTTCGGGATAGTGAACTTGGCGTCTTTCATGACGTGAATAATCCTACTTCATTGACCACCTTTAACCCTACTACTATGGAGGTAACCGGATCCATTGACATGTCCCTTATTGAAGGTTTAGGTCGTGAACCGGGCAGCATAGACTTTACGGACTATGGCTTTAGAGGGGGCAACGAGTTGATCGTTACCCTGAATGCCACCCCAAGATTAACAGGGGTACCCCGAGTAATTGTAGACCTTAACACCATGCAGGCCACGGACATATCCGTATTTGAGGGTTCCGAACTGACCAATCCCCCAGTTGTTTTTACAAACAGTTATTTTGACGAAAATGGGAACTATTACGGGCCCAATTTTGGAAGTGAAGGGATAACCACCATTTCCGGTGGCCTACTAAAAATACCCGCTGGGCAAAACAACTATGACCAGGCCTATAACTTTCAAATACCCTTACAGAATAATCCGGAATTGGCTTTTTTGGGCGCTTATCTAAGGGCATTTGAATATTTTGAAAATAATAAAGCCTATGCCCTTATCAATGGATCCCTCGACCCCAGGATCGACGAAATCATTTTTGTTGAGAATGAGGGCAATTTTGCCAATATAGACCAAAATGAGCTGAATGAAATACTTTTCCTTTTAAGCAACTCCCCTACGGTTATCTGGGTAGAATTGGATGTGGTTACCATGGAGATTACCAAAATTGAAGGGGTGCCCAACCTCCCGGTTTTTACGGGAGGGGGATTCTTGTCGGTGCTGGATAGCCAACCTCATCTTGTGGTAAGCACTAGAGAAAACAATGCTTTGTATCGTCATACAGGAAATGGTACTGCCCAGGTTGTTTTTGAAGCTACCGGTGCGGCACTTGGCGAAGTCATTGATCTTGCGCAAGACTTTCAATAGGGTCTCAGGTTCAAAACGTAGTGTTAAATACCATAAAAATGAATCTTAATTATCTAAATATTGTACGCTTTATGAAAAAGGGAAATCAAACTGTATTCAAAATACTTTGCATGTCCGTATTACTCTTTATGGGCTGCGGAGGGGACGATGACGGCCCTACACCTCCTGATAACGGTGGGGAAGATCCAGAGGAGACCGGCCCGGTCGCGTTACGGGAAGGTTATGTAGTAACAGGGAATCTGGTCGGAACCACCTTTGCCCAATACGTTGAAGAATTGCCAACGCGAACCGTGAATGTCTCCCAAGGAACTGATTTTCAATTTTTTAGCTTGGTATCCGTTGTTGACGGTGCCCTATTTACCAATGCTACCGATGGTTCCAATGGCATTGAGAAAATCATCGTTAATGAGGAAAGGGAGCTTGAAATTGTTGGGACTATCGCTACGGTAGGCGCACCATTTGCATTAACCGTAAGGGATAGTGAGTTTGGGGTGTTTCACGATACCAATAACCCTATGGAATTAACCACCTTTAACCCTACCACCATGGAGGTTACCGGATCTATAGATATGTCCATTGTGAACGAACTTGGCAGAGACACCGGTAATGTTGGTTTCTCGGGATTTTTCTTCCGTGGCGATTCTGAAATGATCGTTTCCTTGGATGCTACCCCGAGATTGGAGGGCATGCCGCGCGTTATTGTAGATTTAAGCACCATGCAAGGTAGCGATATTGCTGTTTTTGAAACAACCCCGCTTAACCAGCCCCCTATTATTGTGGCCAACAACAGTATTGACGAAGCCGGGAACTACTATGGGGCCCATTTCACGAGTGAAGCCCTACCTATGATTCCAGGGGGCATCCTTAAAATCCCTGCCGGTGAGACCAATTACGATCAGACCTATAATTTTCAGGTGGCCGTGCAGAACAATCCGGCATTATCCCTTATCGGGGGGTTTCTAACGGCTTACGAATATTTTGAGAACAACAAAGCCTTTGTGAAGATCAACGAACGTTTGGATGATCGGATTCTTGAAATCTTTGCGGCGAACGATGGGAATCCGGCCAACATCGATCAGAACGAGCTCAACGAGGTACTACTACTATTACAGACATCCCCAACCGCCATATTTGCGGAGGTAGATCTGGTTACCCAGGAAATTACCAAGATCGAGGGGGTTCCCGGTCTTCCCGTATTTACAGGGGGAGGACTTTATACTTTGGATGGCCAGCCCCATTTTAGTGTGGTTTCAGGGGAAAATAATGCCCTGTATAGATATGCAGGTAGCGGAAGCGCAACATTGGTTCTGGAAGCTACCGGGGCCTCCCTTGGCAGAGTTATTAATCTTGCCGAGGATTTTCAGTAGATATTCCCTGACCAAATCCTATTTGAAGTAGAATGGGTCCAAGCAAAATGGTCTGGGAGAGGATTCATAC
>JBCCZF010000243.1:0-5348 GCA_039188035.1 Bacteroidota bacterium
AGAAATTATCCTTGCGCTAAGTCTCCATTTGCATGACGACTAAAATGTGATTGCCGAGCTATTGTCAAAGAATTTAAAGGAAAATGATGTGTTACTTTTGAGCGGCGGGGTCTCCAAAGGGAAATTTGATTTTATCCCCGAGGTTATGGAAACCCTAGGGGTGGAAAAAGTCTTTCATAGGGTGGCCCAACGACCTGGGAAGCCCTTTTGGTTTGGAATTCAAAAGGAATTCGGGACCGCGGTCTTTTCCTTTCCTGGAAATCCCGTCTCCACATACACCAACTACCACGTATACTTTGTTCCCTGGCTGAGTCAGAGTCTGGGAATTCTGTATCCCCAGCAAGAGGTCATCCTGGGGGACCCCATAAAAAATACACTTCCCTTAACCCGTTTTGTACAGGTAAATACCTATTTGGAAAAGGGAAGCCTGGTTGTACGACCTGTAAGGGATAATGGTTCCGGGGATTTGGCCAGTCTCTGTCGATCGGACGGTTTTGTGTGCCTGGCACCAAGGGAAAAGGCATACACACGTGGCAGTTTGGTTCCATTTGTGCCCCACAAATGAGGATATGACCAAAGGAAATATCCCGTTTTACCCAGTCTTCAACTGTCGTTGGATGCTTCCCATAATGTACTAAGGTGTCTTAGGCGTTTCCTAGAGGCGCACACCGCCCCATACCACGGAATATTTTTTGCAGTGGATCACTAGCGATTTGTAATCCGAGATCTTGGTTCCAGAAGGCAGTTTGTAGCTTTGACCACCTTTGTGGGAATCGAGCTCCGCCACAAAAACTCCAATGCGGTCCACGGAATCGCGATCTCCAACGGTATCCATATCTGTTTTAAGCAGGTACAATTTAAGGTCGGGCCCGGAGGAGGTCTTAAAATTATCCGCTAAGACAAAGTACAGATCTCCATCCTTTTCCTCGAGTTTCCAATCTCCTGTGATTGTATAGGTTTTTTCTACCCATTGATTGCCTTCTTGCGGAAGGGGAACATTGTTTTGCACGGGTGCTGACATAGTTAATGATAGTATTAGAAGTAGTGTTTTCATATGTAAATATAGGGTTTATTACCATTTTTGGGTGTTGACAGGGAGATAATTGTTGGACGCATAAAAGCGTTTTGGAAGCGTGCCTCCTTCCTAAAGAATTCATCGTATCCCCAATAATTTATGACGGTTTAAAACGGGATACCTTGGGTATTCTTGGGTTTTGTCCCGGGGAATGCTATTTATAATGGATTCTCCTTATGGTAATTGACCAACAGGGAGACCACGGAATTGTAACTTTGGATACCTTCTTTCTGGTTGTTGGCTTTAAGGAAGGAATCATAGACCCGTTTAATAACAGGTTCCAAGGGATTTTCAAATTGTTTCCAAAAACGGACCATTTCTTTGTAATTCTTTTGCACGCCAAGATTCAATTGGGCGTAGAGTTCTTCAAATTCCTTTTCGTCCCGTCGTTTTATCTCGGAAAGGCAATAGCCCAAGGCATAAGCTGCCGCCGTATATTGGAAATAAGGGTCGTCATTGATAGCCGTTACCAGATAACCGATAAGGTTGGTCTCGTCCTCGGCCGAATACCCTACCTGATGCCCGATTTCATGCCCAGCTACAACGGGAAACCGAAATCCGGGCAAACGTCCGTTTACCTGGGCTTCTTGCGTAAAGGGGTTTATATAGCCCCCATAACCCATATAACTGAGACCTGTGCTAAAAAGTGAGGTTTTTATACTTTGGAGATCATAGGATAGAAAGGGAAACGCCTTTCCCAATTGGCCATATCCCGCTATCGTTTTTTCAAAAATCTCATCGTGGGAATAGGGCACAACAACGGCTAAGGTGGTATCACCGGTGATTGCCAGTTGAAGTCCGTTGGTTTTATGGATGAGCGTTTTGGTAAGGTCTATCAGTTCCGCCTCGGTATGACTTTCCGAAAGATGCAATTTTTGTGCAATCGGGAGCCGGTAATAGTTAAGTCCCCAAACCAGGTGAAAGGTAAAATAGGCCACTGAAATTATCATGGCCACATCCCGTAAAAAGGAACCCGGACTTTTCCGGATATGGCTCCTATTTCGGAACAAATAGCCAAAGGCCAATAGGAACAGGGAAAAATACAAAAGGTCACCGATAGAAAATGGAATCCAACCAAAAAGGGCACGAAAGAATGCTGAAATCCAGGGATATAAGCCTTTACTGTAATAGGTCTCCACAAGTTGGGGATGCGCTCCCAACCATTGCACCAATAGTACCTGGGGAATTAGGGAAACCGCGATGGCATTTTTTAATGTATTCTTCATCCCCCCAAAAGTAGCGATTTCCTATTTCTATCCGTATTTTTGGGGGATAAACACAGACCGGGCAAAAAAAAGCGTTTATGGTATCTAGGATACCGTTATATAATTGAAAATAGCCTATGAGTATGGAAATACGGCAATTGGAGCCCCAGGCCATCTGGAGTAATTTCGCCGACCTAAATGCCGTTCCCAGACCGTCCAAAAAGGAGGAGCGTGTCATCCAATTTATGTTGGATTTTGGAAAGTCGTTAGGACTGGCGACCACTTCGGATGCCGTTGGAAACGTCATTATTCGAAAACCGGGCACTCCGGGAATGGAGAATCGCAAGATGGTCACCCTACAGTCCCATTTGGACATGGTGCACCAAAAGAACACCGGTACGGATTTTGATTTTGATACCCAGGGAATCGCTATGTTCATCGATGGGAACTGGGTAAAGGCCCAAGGTACCACCTTGGGTGCGGATAATGGCATTGGGGTGGCGTCCATTATGGGACTTTTGCAAAGCACCGATATTCCACATCCACCCCTAGAGGCTCTTTTTACCATAGATGAGGAAACCGGTATGACCGGGGCCATGGGCCTGGAAGGTGGCGTGCTTCAGGGCAAGATACTGTTGAATTTGGATACGGAGGAAGACGACGAGGTGGATATTGGCTGTGCAGGGGGCATTGATATTACCGCCACCCGGAGCTATGGCGAAAAATCCGTTCCCAGGGGTGTGCTTACCTATAAATTGGAGGTAAAGGGGCTACGGGGCGGTCACAGCGGAATAGATATCCATAAGGGTTTTGGAAATGCCAATAAGATTATAAACCGCCTGTTATATCACACTTCGGAAAAATGTAATTTACGAATTGCAGAAATTGATGGGGGCGGCTTGCGTAACGCCATTCCCAGGGAAAGCAGTGCCATAGTGGTCGTGGACAAATCGCATAAAGCGGATTTTGAGAGAACCCTACAAGACTTGATTGCCGAAATTGGGCTGGAACTACAAATTACGGAGCCTGAACTTTGGGTTAATTTTACGGAACGAAAAACACCACCCAAGACGGTAATGGGCCTAGGCGCCCAGGAAAAATTGGTAAGGGCCATTTATGCAGCGCATAATGGGGTATACACCATGAGTGCCGCCATTCCTGATCTTACGGAGACTTCCAATAATATAGCCCGAGTGGAGGTAAAAAAAGGAAACGTAAAGGTGGCCTGCCTAACGCGATCATCCGTGGACTCGGCCAAGATGGATTTGGCCCATGCCCTAAAGGCCACTTTTGAATTGGCCGGTTGTAAGGTATCCTTTAGCGGAAAATATCCCGGTTGGCAACCCAATCCCCATTCCCAAATCGTGCAGGTGCTCGTGCAAAAATATGAGGAGTTGTTTGCACAGAAACCTAGGGTGGTGGCCTGCCACGCTGGATTGGAATGTGGTATCCTAGGCCAGAATTATCCTGAAATGGATATGGTAAGTTTTGGCCCTACCATACTTGGGGCGCATTCCCCGGATGAACGGGTAAACATCCCCTCCGTCCAAAAATTCTGGAAGTTTTTGTTGGCCATTTTAGAGGATATCCCTAAAAAATAGCTTCCAGTTATACTTAGTTATCGTTGCCCGACTGCGTTACAGAATGGAGCCGAATTTCAGCAACATGGCCGGTAGGGTGGCTTAATGCACATTTACCGCCAGAGCTTATGCATAAGCACGAATTCCAAGCAAAGTCGGGGCAATCCAACGGATGCTCCGGCGTTTTCGAAGGCACGGGATCCTATTTTACTTACCAAAATAAGGAGCGTTCCGAAATCGTTTAAAATCGAAACGCTCCTTTACTACTATTCAATTTCAGCGGTATTGCATGAAGCCGTTAACTTGGTGATGTCCAAATTCACCGGATCCCGCGTGGCAAAACTATTGCGCAATATCTGTGATTTCAAGATCAAATACCAAATCCGCATTCGGCGGGATAACACTCCCTGCACCAGCGGCGCCGTACCCCAGGTGGGGAGGAATAAAAACACGCACCTTATCGCCCACCTTCATGCTTATAAGGGCCTCTTTAAACCCAGGAATCAATCCAGCGTCCGGGCTATAGTCCATTGGGGCTGGGTTGTACATTCCCCGTAGTTTCTTTTGGGGATTATGCTTGTTGTGCTTCCTTTCCACCTCCTCTATATTACTGTCGAAGAGATTTCCGTTTTGCAAGTATCCGGCATACAGGACATTTACCTTTTGACCGATTTTTGGTGTTTCCCCATCACCTTCCTTTAGGGTCATGATTTTTAGGCCAGAGGGAAGCTCCTTGGCTTTTTCCCGTTGTTGCTCCAATTCGGCCTTCAAATCGGCCTTCATCTTTTCAAATGCGGCAATTTTAGCCTCCTCCTCGGCAAAATATTGGGTCATTACCTGTACGGCATCAAATTTTTTGGCTTCCTTGCCATTGCGGATGATCTGAACAGTGTTCATGGTAACAGGCTCTTCAGGTTTGTCCCCGGAACCGGTCTTTACATGCGCTATGGAGTCCACCACGTCCATTCCTAGCACTACATCCCCAAAGACCGTATGCTTACCGTCTAAAAAAGGAGTCTCCTTGTGGGTAATAAAGAATTGGCTTCCATTGGTGCCCGGCCCTGCGTTGGCCATGGATAGGATGCCTGCTTTGGAGTGCCCTAGGGAATCGTGGATTTCGTTTTTGAATTTATAGCCCGGGCTACCGCTCCCCGTTGCGGTAGGATCCCCGCCTTGGATCATAAAATCCTTGATGACCCTATGGAAAGTAACCCCGTCATAATATTTTTTGTTCTTGTACTCCTCGCTTACAAAGGGACTGGTGCCTTCTGCCAAACTCACAAAATTGGCCACGGTAACCGGAGTCTTCCCATATTCCAAGGATACGATGATATCGCCCTTGTTCGTCTTTATGTCGGCGAATAGACCATCGCCCAAATCGCCATACTGGCTTTTACAACTGCTGAGGAACACAGCCAAGAGAACCCAAAATAGATACGTTTTTTTCATGGATGTAATATGATTTAATTATAGTAATTTTTAATTCGG
>JBCCZF010000244.1:0-5341 GCA_039188035.1 Bacteroidota bacterium
ATTCCGATGTGGACGATTCCAAAATCTATACCCAACCCGAGGAAGTGGCCTATGCCTATGAGGAGCTTTCCAAAGTAAGTCCCCGATTTACGATTGCCGCAGCCTTCGGTAACGTACATGGCGTTTATAAACCGGGCAATGTAAAACTTACCCCTAAAATCTTGAAGAATTCCCAGGAATACGTTTCCCAGAAGTACGGGGTGGAACACAACCATATTGATTTTGTTTTTCATGGCGGATCCGGTTCCACTGTAGCCGAAATCCGTGAGGCCATTGGCTACGGGGTTATAAAAATGAATATCGATACGGATTTACAATATGCCTTTTTGACCGGGGTACGGGACTACGTTCAAGGAAAAAAAGAGTATCTTCAATCCCAAATCGGAAATCCAGAGGGTGCCGATGAGCCCAACAAAAAGTTTTATGATCCCAGGGTATGGCTTAGGGAAGGTGAAAAAACCTTTGTAGAGCGTCTTACAAAGGCCTTTGAGGATTTGAACAACATAAACACGTTGTAACTCCCTTTTTTGAATCTACACCAATACCAAAAAAAGTTCCGACGGGGTTTGGAACTATTCAAGGAACGCTGGTTTAACTGAATATGGAAAATATGACCGCCTGGTTTAAACGAAAGGAAAAAGGGATACAGACTGCCACGGAAGAAAAAAAGGATACCCCACGGGGCCTATGGTACAAATCGCCTACAGGAAAAATCGTGGAATCCGATGAGTTGGCCAAGAATTTTTATGTTAGTCCAGAGGACGATTATCACGTACGTATTGGAAGCAAGGAATATTTTGAGATACTCTTTGACGATAACAAGTTCAAGGAATTGGATGCCAAACTTACCTCCAAGGATCCCTTAAAGTTTGTGGACACCAAAAAATACTCGGATCGCTTAAAGGCGGCACAGAAGAAGACCTCCCTAAAGGATGCCGTACGCACGGCGGACGGCAAGTCAATGGGCAAGGATGTTGTGGTGGCCTGTATGGACTTCAGTTTTATAGGTGGTTCCATGGGCAGTGTGGTAGGTGAAAAAATAGCCCGCGCTATAGATTATGCCATAAAAAAGAAACGCCCCTTTGTAATGATCTCAAAATCCGGGGGTGCCCGGATGATGGAGGCCGCATTGTCCTTAATGCAGTTGGCGAAGACCTCGGCCAAACTGGCCCAATTGGCGGAGGCCAAAATTCCTTACGTCTCCTTATGTACCGACCCCACAACGGGAGGTACTACAGCTTCCTATGCCATGTTGGGAGACATTAACATATCCGAACCCGGTGCCTTGATCGGCTTTGCTGGGCCAAGGGTTGTGAAAGAGGCTACAGGCAAGGATCTGCCACCAGGTTTCCAAACCTCGGAATTTGTATTGGAGCACGGGTTTTTGGACTTCATTGTGCACCGAAGGGACTTAAAGAAGAAAATCAATCTTTATATTGACCTGATCCAGAACAATCCGATCCGTTCGTAGGCACTGGGTTACCATGAAAGCCTCTAAACGGTTCTTTGTTAACCGTGTAACTTCTTTCGTCAATAGCGCAACCGTTGCCTAATTTAAACGTGTGAGAATACTGTCCCTTATTGCCTTGGCATTTGCTTTTTTCCATTGCTCCAAGGATAAGGGGAATACGGGTAATATGAATGATGAATCGCCCTCCCAAGGACTTCGGGTTACCAGTGTTTCCGTATCCGGAAATGCAAATGAATACACGTTTAGCGTAACCTTGGCGAGTCCGGATACCGGATGTGACCAATACGCCGATTGGTGGGAAGTTATTGATGGGGAAGGCAATCTGGTCTATCGACGGATATTGGCCCATAGCCATGTAAACGAGCAACCCTTTACACGTTCTGGAGGTCCGGTACGGATCGGGGCCGCCACCCAGGTGTATGTAAGGGGCCATATGAACAATTCGGGATACAGTGACCAAGTGTGGATAGGTTCCGCCGAAGGTGGATTCACAGCCGGGGAACTGGATACGGATTTCGCCCAAGAGTTGGAAGATGCGGACCCCCTCCCTAGCGGCTGTACCTTTTAGCTTCTGGTATTACTGTTCCGCGATAAAAACACCAACCGTATGTCTCGGTAATAATATCCCAGACTTCCATAAATAATTGTATATTTGCGCCCAAATCGGAAAGACCGATTGGATACATAAAAATCATTTAACGAAATATTGGAATGTATTTAACCAAGGAAATTAAGGCCGATATCTTTAAAAAGTACGGCGGAAATGAAGGGAACACGGGATCTACCGAAGGACAGATCGCCTTGTTTACCCATCGTATCAACCACCTCACACAGCATTTAAAAAAGAACCACAAAGATTTTAATACCGAGAGATCTTTGGTGCGTTTGGTGGGGAAGCGCAGAAGTCTATTGGACTATCTGAAGAAAAAGGATATTGTAAAATATCGTGAACTCATCAAAGATCTAAACATCAGAAAATAAGAAAAGGGGGCTTCGCCCCCTTTTTGGTAGGTCTGCCCCAAGGCAAGGCGTATCATTATTACATAAAGTCCCTGGGAATCTCCATTTCATTTGGGGTCTCAGGGCAAAAAAAGCTCCACACGGTTTTCATTGGTCAACACACAACAACACAACCCTGGCCGTCCGGTAAGGCGGTAGACCATTGTTTAACAGGTTCGCCCATGCGAACAAAATCAAATGTATGATTCCAAAAACATTTAAAGAGGTCATTGACCTAGGTGACGGTAGGGAGATTTCTATTGAAACCGGAAAACTGGCCAAACAGGCCCATGGTTCGGTTGTTGTACAATCCGGCAAGTGTATGCTGTTGTGTACCGTGGTATCCAACTACCACGCGTCGGATGTAGATTTCCTACCCTTAACCGTAGATTATCGTGAAAAATTTGCCGCAGCGGGAAGATATCCCGGCGGCTTCTTTAAAAGGGAGGCACGCCCCAGTGATGGGGAAGTGTTGACCATGCGCTTGGTAGACCGCGTTTTGCGTCCCTTGTTTCCCAAGGATTACCATGCGGAGACCCAGGTGATGATCCAATTGATGTCCCATGACGAGGATGTAATGCCCGATGCCATGGCCGGATTGGCGGCGTCCGCGGCCATCCAATTGTCCGATTTTCCTTTTGAGTGCGCCATTTCCGAATGCCGCGTGGGCCGGATCAACGGGGAATTTATCATCAACCCTAGCCGGGCCCAATTGGAGGATTCCGATATTGATATGATCATAGGGGCCTCCGAGGATTCCGTAATGATGGTAGAGGGAGAGATGAAGGAAATCTCGGAAGAGGAAATGACCGAGGCCATCAAATTTGCCCATGAGGCCATTAAATTACAGTGTCAGGCACAGACCCGATTGGCCGAAGCCGTGGGTAAAAAAGAAGTACGGGAATACGATTCCGAGGATGAGGATGAGACCTTGGAGCAAAAAATCCACGATATGGTCTATGACAAAACCTACGCCATAGCCAAAAATGGAAGCTCCAAGAACGAACGTGGGGAAGCCTTTAGTGCTATAAAGGAGGAGGTTTTCGAAAGTTTTTCCGAAGAAGAGCAGGAGGAATTGGGCAAAATGATCCATAAATATTTTGCCAAGGCCCAAAAGAAAGCCGTACGTGACCTTACTTTGAACGAAGGGCTTCGATTGGATGGAAGGAAAACCGATGAGATACGGCCCATTTGGTGTGAGGTGGATTATTTACCCTCTACCCATGGCTCCGCTATCTTTACCCGTGGGGAGACCCAAGCCTTGGCCACGGTAACTCTCGGAACCTCCCGGGAGGCCAACCAAATAGACATGCCTTCCCATGAGGGGGAGGAGACTTTTTATCTACATTACAACTTCCCCCCCTTTTCTACAGGGGAAGCCCGGCCTATTCGAGGCACCAGCCGCAGGGAAGTGGGTCATGGCAACTTGGCCCAACGTGCCCTAAAAGGTATGGTCCCCGAAGATTGTCCGTATACCGTACGTGTGGTCTCCGAGGTATTGGAGAGTAACGGATCTTCCTCCATGGCCACGGTTTGTTCCGGAACCATGGCCCTAATGGATGCGGGGGTGCAGCTTAAAAAGCCCGTTTCCGGGATTGCCATGGGTCTTATTTCCGATGGGGATACCGAGAAGCATGCCGTTCTTTCGGACATTCTGGGAGATGAGGATCACCTGGGTGATATGGATTTCAAGGTTACCGGTACTGCAGATGGTATCACGGCCTGCCAGATGGACATTAAAATAAAAGGTCTTTCCTATGAGGTATTGGTCCAAGCCTTAAAACAGGCCAGGGACGGCAGGTTGCATATTCTACAACATCTAACGGACGCTATTGCCCAGCCCAATGCGGATGTCAAGGCCCATGCCCCAAAAATGGTCACTACTACCATTCCCGGGGAATACATTGGCGCTTTGATCGGGCCTGGTGGAAAAGTTATCCAGGAATTGCAAAAGGAGACCAAGACCACCATAGTTATCAACGAAGATCCCGTTACCGAGGAGGGATTGGTAGAAATCTTAGGTACCGATCAGGACGGTATAGACGCCGTTCTGGCCAAGATCGATTCCATCACCTTTAAGCCAGAAATAGGCAGTGTCTACGAGGTAAAGGTGATTAAAATGTTGGATTTTGGTGCCGTTGTGGAATATATGGAGGCCCCGGGCAACGAAATTCTGCTTCACGTATCCGAATTGGCTTGGGAGCGTACCGAAAATGTTTCCGATGTAATAAATATGGGCGATGTTTTTGACGTGAAATACATGGGTATCGATTCCAGAACCAAAAAGGAACGGGTTTCCCGTAGGGTACTTCTACCCAAACCCGAGGGATATCGGGAACGTCCCCCGCGCGACAATAAACGCAGGGATGATCGCCGAAGGGACAATCGTGACAGGAAGCCCAGAAGGGACTGAACCACTTTAAAAGCAAATTTGTTTCAAAGGCCTTGATCTTAAGATCAGGGCCTTTTTATGCCTTATTCTGAGCCGTTTACCCGGAAAAACAACCTTTTTTTTGCCGAATTGTAACATTTTGAACTTTTTTACGTATAAGTATATGCAGCTCGCGAATTGTTTTAAAATAGGAGATCATAGTTCTTATACCTTTAATAGGGTTTCTTGAGTAGCGATAACGTAATTAGAAAGGAAAATTCTAGATGAGACAGCTAAAGATTACAAAACAGGTCACCAATAGGGAGACCGCCTCTTTGGACAAGTATTTGCAGGAAATTGGCAAAGTAGACTTGATTACCGCGGACGAAGAGGTAGAATTGGCCCAACGCATCAAGGCAGGCGACCAGATCGCTCTTGAAAAACTCACCAAGGCCAATCTACGCTTTGTGGTATCCGTTGCCAAGCAATATCAAAATCAA
>JBCCZF010000245.1:0-5316 GCA_039188035.1 Bacteroidota bacterium
CTGGGCATTTGTTTGGGTATGCAGCTTATGTGCAAAGGATCGGAAGAAGGAAATACCAGAGGATTGGGCATTTTTGAAGAGAAAGTGGTTCGCTTTCCCAATCAAGTAAAAGTCCCACAGATGGGTTGGAACGAAATAAGCGGCTTGCAGTCCCCACTATTGTCCAAAATCCCGGAAAGGGCGCATGTCTACATGGTGCATAGTTACTATGCTCCTGTATCCGAGGATACCATTGCCCAATCCGAATATGGCCTGCCCTATAGTGCAGCTTTGGGCAAACGGAACTTTTATGGGACCCAATTCCATCCCGAAAAAAGCGGTTCCGTCGGGGGACGGATTTTGAGCAATTTTTTGAAAATGTGATGCAATCCAAGAGTTACATAACCACGGATCGGGAAAAGTTGGATGTCAACTTTATTCATGACAACCTGTGCAACAGGTTGTATTGGGCGAAGGGGCGATCCAGGGAGTTGGTAGAAAAATCGATTGCGAATTCCCTGTGCTTTGGTGTCTTTTCCAAGCCGAATACACACATTGGCTTCGCCCGAATCGTGACAGATTTTGTTGTTTTTGCCTGGTTAATGGACGTTTTTGTGGACGATGGGTATAGGAATCAAGGTACAGGAAGGTATCTGTTGGAAACAATTAGGGCACATCCCCAGCTAAAAGAAGTAAGTGGCATAGGACTAAGGACAAATGAGACCCATGGTTTGTATGCAAAGTTTGGTTTTGTTCCGATTCCGGAACCTAATACATGGATGTTCAAAAAGAGAAGGTAAATAATGCGAATAATCCCAGCTATAGATATTATTGAAGGTAAGTGTGTACGCCTCTCCAAAGGCGATTACGATACCAAAAAGGTCTATAATGAAAATCCCTTGGAGGTGGCCAAGGCTTTTGAGGCCCATGGCATCCGACACCTACACTTAGTGGACTTGGATGGGGCCAAGTCCAAACATATCGTAAATTACAAGGTGCTGGAGACCATTGCCACCAGTACGGATCTTTCCATTGATTTTGGGGGCGGTTTAAAATCGGATGAGGATCTTCACATCGCTTTTGAAAGTGGGGCACGTCAGGTTACCGGGGGTAGTATAGCCGTAAAAAATCCGGTTACCTTCCTTAACTGGTTGGCGACCTATGGTCCCCAAAAAATTATTTTAGGTGCCGATGCCTTGGAGGAAAAGGTGGCCGTATCGGGTTGGCAGGAAAAATCCGAACAGGAATTGATACCCTTTATCCGATCGTATCAAAAAAAGGGGATCCGCTATGTGATATGTACGGATATCGGTAGGGACGGAATGTTGCAAGGCCCGGCTTTCGACCTCTATAAAAAAATAGTAGATCAAACCAAAAGAACCGAGACCAAGGTTACTTTGGGCGGGGTAGAGGATGTGGAACCCCCTGGTATCCATTTGATCGCCTCTGGCGGAATTTCCCATTTCGAAGAATTGCCGCGTTTGGCCCAAATAGGTTGTGAGGGCGTCATTATTGGCAAGGCGATCTACGAGAACAAAATTAGTTTAAGGCAGTTGGAGTCCTATCTCCTTTCAAATTAATCGCTATGGAAAGCCGGGTGGCCAAAGAAATCGTGGAACAACTCGTATATCGGATGGACGAAAGTTCGCGGATGATTAAAATCACCTTGGAAAAACTGTCCGAGGCAGATGTTTGGCAAAGGCCCAATGCAAAGAGCAATAGTATTGGCAATATTATGCTGCATCTTTGTGGAAACATTCAGCAGTATGCGGTCGCTTCCCTGGGCGGGCAGGAAGATACCCGCGACCGGGATAGGGAATTCGCCTTGGAAGATGGGATGACTAAAACGGAACTCCTATCAAATCTTGAGCAAACCGTGGAAAGGGCCAAGGCGGTCATGCGTTCGATAGGTTTGGAAGAACTTTTGCGCAAACGGCGCGTACAAGGCTTTGAGCTCTCCGGAATTGGTATTATAGTCCATGTTGTGGAGCACTATTCCTACCATACCGGGCAAATTGCCTTTTGGGTAAAACAATTGAAGAACCAGGATTTGGGTTTTTATGAAGGAATGGATTTGACCGCTAAAAACACAGAGTAAGTGGAGTATACCTCAAATAACCGGTATACTATGCGAGGTACACCATAAGAATTGTCGGTTTTCCTAAACCTGACAGGTCTAAAAAAAGAAATATGTTAAAAAAAAGAATCATACCCTGTTTGGACATTAAGGACGGTAGGACGGTTAAGGGGGTGAATTTTGTAGATCTTCGGGATGCTGGAGATCCCGTGGAGCTGGCCCAGATATATAGTGATGAAGGAGCGGATGAGCTGGTTTTCCTGGACATTTCCGCGACAGAACAAAAACGAAAGACCCTGGCGGACCTTGTCTATCGTGTTGCCGAAAAAATAAATATTCCTTTTACGGTCGGCGGGGGTATCGCCTCGGTAGCGGATGTGGATGTGCTGCTTCACAATGGGGCGGATAAGGTTTCCATTAACTCTGCGGCCGTTAAGAACCCAAACTTAATCAACGAACTGGTTTCCAAGTTCGGATCCCAGTGCATCGTGGTTGCCCTAGACGCCAAGCAAGTGAAAGGCGAATGGAAAGTGCATTTGGTTGGGGGCAAAGTTCCCACCGAGGTCGAGTTGTTTTCCTGGGCCCAGGAGGTAGAGGAACGGGGCGCTGGGGAGATCCTCTTTACCTCCATGGACCATGATGGTACCAAAAATGGCTTTGCCAACGAAGCCCTGGCCCGAATGTCCCAAGAGCGGAATATTCCTATTATTGCGTCCGGAGGTGCGGGGAACAAAGGCCATTTTGCGGATGCCTTTGTTCATGGAATGGCCGATGCGGCATTGGCGGCCAGTGTTTTTCACTTTAAGGAAATGCGGGTAAGGGATGTAAAGTTGGCCTTGCAAGGCGAAGGAATCCCGGTAAGGTTATAGTTGGCTTTACGGGATAAGGATAAAAATAAATTTGCACAATATAGAATATAAGAATGCGTACGGAATACAATTTTAAATGGCCTGCCTGGGAAAAGTTTAGTGATGGTCTTGTCCCGGCCATTATTCAGGACACCACCACTAAAAACGTCCTCATGTTGGGGTATATGGACCAAGATGCTTTGGAAAAAACCATGGCCCTCAAAAAAGTCACTTTTTTTAGTCGCTCCAAACAGCGTTTATGGACCAAAGGGGAGGAGAGTGGAAACTTTTTACACTTGGTAGACATTAAAAACGATTGTGACAAGGATACCTTATTGGTCTTGACCCGCCCGGAAGGCCCTACATGCCATACCGGTACGGATACCTGTTGGGGTGGGGACAATGCCCCTAACTTTGGATTTTTTTCCGAGTTGGAGGCCATTATTGCTGAAAGGCGTAATTCGGGAAATAAGGACGGTTCCTATGTAGCATCCCTATTTGCCAAGGGCATCAACAAGATTGCGCAAAAAGTAGGGGAAGAGGCGGTGGAGACGGTTATTGAGGCCAAGGATAGCGATGATCACCTCTTCCTGAACGAAAGTGCAGATCTCTTGTTCCACTATCTTATCCTTCTCCAGGCCAAGGGTTTTGCCTTAAAGGATATTGAAGAGGTCTTAAGGAAGCGACATAAGTAGTAGCCGTTATCCCTAAAAAGAGAGCCGCCCGAATTATTTTGGACGACTCTTGTGCGCCCGGATGGGCAATGTTATGGTTATGGTCAATCCACTTGGATGATTTCCGATGCCCCGGAAAGTTTTTCGTGTCGGATCTCGGCATTCCCGCGATAGCGGAACTCACTGGCGCCACTGGCATCAATGGAAATGGATTCGTTCACCGATAACCAGGCATCGCTGGCCCCGTGGAGCACAATGTCCAACTCGTTGACATTAAGGTCATAATCCCTAAAATCGCTACTTCCCGTAAGTTCCGCGGTAACGGAATCGGCCTTTCCGAACAAATCGATACTGGAAGCACCGGAGGCGGCTATACGAAGGGTTTCCACATCCACTTCCCCTTGCAAGTCAGAAGCTCCGGAGACATTTATGTTGGCGTTGGACGTGACCCAAGGTGTTTCAAGCAGCAGATTGGAAGCTCCGGAAGTACGGATATTCGAAAGGTCACGGGTGGTAATATAGGCATTTAGGACTACGTCGCCCCGTAGCTTGGTATGTCGCTTAAGCCGTATCCGCAATGTATTACCCTCCTTTTCCACAACAATACGGTCCTGCACATTGGCATTGGCCTCTATCGCAATAGTTTCCTCGCTTTCTGAAAAGCGTACATAGGCATTAAAGGTATGGGAAACCTCAATCCCCGAATAATCGGGGACGGAAAAATTCCGCGTTTCCAGGGTATCGGAAACCCGAATGGACTCGTAATCGCAGGAATTCATTAGAAGACTCAGGGCCAAAAGCCCTATTCCCAAACCTATTTTTGTTCCCATAGTGCGGTATTGTTAGGGTTTTCCAGTTCATTTTTTAGCGCTACTACGGGCATCCATTGAAAATTAACGGGAAACCATTGGTCGTTTTTATGTGTTTTGGATGCAGATGCCTCTTGCTTTAGGAATACCTGATTGTTTTCGGAAAAAACATGACGCGTTTGGAGGGTAGCATGGTGCACAGGACGATGGGCCTGGGCACATTGGTCTTTCATAATTTTTGATTTTGGTACTTCGGTTCGAATTTTCATGGTCTCTTTTTTAAGGATTAGGCCCATGTATTGGACATGATTCATTGACAAAGACACATGAATGGGGCAAAGGTTGCACCTAGGGACGTTTTTATTTCATAAAACCGAAAAGCCCTGTCTCAATGTATAAGCGGCATTATCACGACGTATAAATCACGAACCTGGGGATTACCTATCCGTTGCCTTGAGCTTGGGGTGCCCATTGGGGAGGTCTACTATACGCTAGGCCTACCACCATACCACGAAGAGTTTTTGAAATTGCCCATCAGGTGTTTTCATCCACACCATGGGCGCATTTTCTCGGAGCATCCGCAAGTTGATTTCCATCAATACCTCCAAGTGCGATAACCATGTCACCTCTTTATGGGGTGCCACTACCCACATGGATTTATTGGGGATAAAGTATTTATTTGAGGCAAACTCCCTGTGGTTAAAATGATCGAATTTAATCCAACACCCCGCTACACAATCGCTATTAAGAGGTCTAATGTGGATTTTTGATTTTGCAAAAGGGACAAAAAGCTGGGCCTTAAAACAAACTTGGTGACTTAATAGATCTACGTTCAGTTCGTGTTTTATCAACATCTGCGTCCCCTCCTGGGTATGTAACAACGGAAACTGTTCCCTTTTGATTTTTTCCATCTTGGTAAAGAACATATC
>JBCCZF010000246.1:0-5298 GCA_039188035.1 Bacteroidota bacterium
CATTTGAACGAGTTCCCGCATATCCAGGATTTGCAAAGTGTTTAAAAGCAGTAAATGTTCCTTGTTGCACAGGAAGAGCAGTTCAAAGCCGTGTTTGTTCAAATCGGAGTCGAAATGGGATTCTATCGGAATGGAAAAGACCGTATGTCGCAATGCCAGCAACTGGCAAAAGGACAAACGCAAGGTCTTTGGACCAATATCCAAATAAAAACAGCGTTCGCCATCTGCTTGGTAAAGGGTGTAGAATTTTGACTGATAAACCAAGTCCATCATGCTAATTTAGCATTTATTTAGATTGAATACAAATATTCGTCGGCAAACCCACCTTTTTGAAGCCTGCTTAAAACTTAAACAAGCTCTTATGGTTCGCAAGGGGAGAGGCTTGCACAGTGTATTCAAATGCTAATCTGCCGATCTATCTGTTGGTCCAGGGAGATAAAGGTCTCCGTACGGGATACCCCTTCTATTTGCTGGATGTTTTTGTTGAGCACTTGCATTAAATGTTCGTTGTCCCTACAAAGTACCTTTATGAGTATGGACCAATTTCCCGTGGTGTAGTGGCATTCCAAAACCTCGGGAACTTTCTCCAATTGTTTCACGGCGACGGGATTACTCATGGCCTTGTCCAGGTAAATGCCTATATAGGCCATTGTAGTATAACCCATTACCTTGGGGTTGATAATAAACTTGGAGCCGGCCAAGAGTCCGGACGCCTCCAATTTTCGTAAACGTTGGTGAATGGCAGCCCCCGAAATTCCAATGTTGCGCGCAATTTCCAAAATGGGTTTGCGGGCATCCAACATGAGGAACCTTAAAATTCTTTTGTCAATACCGTCTAATCGTACCTTTTCGTTATGGGATTTTCTCATGGCCATTACAATTTTCCCATAAAGCTACAAATCTTGTTTCAAATAAAATTTCCTATTTCAGGGGAATTGGAAAAATGGGGAAAACCCAAGGTGTTTTTTCCGAGGTTTCCCTTTTACGTTAGCAGGCCCTAACTGGCGACAGAATCTGGATTATAGCCCAGGTAAGGAACCTCGAATTCCTTAAAGCGTATCCCCAATTCCCGAAGCTCGGAAAGAACAGGGGTGTATATTTCCCTGTAAATGGGTATCTGTACCCCTGGCGTCTTGATTTTTCCATTCAGAATTAGCAAGGTGGCTATGGCCGCTGGAAGCCCCACTGTTTTGGCCATGGCCGTATGGTTTTGGTTTTCACCAATAACCACCATATTGGCATCCAACTGCTTTTTCTTTCCATGCAATTCATAACCGAACTTATGGTACATTACGATCATATCCTTGTCGTTTGGCCCCAGGGCCCAGCTGTCCTCAAGGATTTTTTGAAGGATCTGGGCCGGAGTGGCATTTTCCAGTAAAATGATTTTTTCAGGGCTAAATAAATCCAACGCCATCAACTTGTCCCACATAATATCGTCCTGATCGATCTTCAAATAATGGCGCAACTTCAGTTCTACGGAATCTGTGGGCGAATAAGGCAGGAATAGGTTGGTGAATTCCCTGTAGGACATGCCTTTGGAATTCCCTAGGGTATAGCTATCGTCCGTCATCCCCAACTGTACGAACATGTTCCAGGCCTTGGAAAACCCCACACGTCGCATGGTGCCCCTATATAGAGTAAGCACGTCCTCAAGGCCATAGGCGACCCTATAATTTAGGGAATCCCTATTGGCATAACCTTCAAAACGGCCATAACCTTCAATCTCAAAAAATTCGGTGCGCCGAAACAGCTTGTGATAGGGGATATATTTGTAGGTGCCCTCCTGGATAAACTTGGCCGCACCTCCTTGACCCGCCAGAACTACATTTCTGGGGTTCCAGGTAAATTTATAGTTCCATAGATGGTCTTCGCTTTCTTGGGCTACCAACCCTCCTGTAAATGACTCGAATAAAAGTATTTTGCCACCTTTGTCCCGTATGCGATCCAAGACCTGCATGGCGCTCATATGGTCTATTCCGGGATCTAGACCCATTTCGTTCATGAAAATCAATCCTTTCCCCTTGACTTCCGCTTCCATATCCCGGATTTCCCGGCCAATATAGGAGGCCGTCACCAAATGCTTGCCAAGGTCAAGACAATCCCGCGCTACCTGGCCATGCATCTGCGCGGGAAGCATGGAGACCACAATATCTGCCTTAGCAATAGCGTTCTGCCTCTCTTGTTCTCGGCGAACATCCAACCGAAACACCGTACAGGAAGGATTATTCCGTATAGGGCCCGCAATAGTGTCGGGATACAGATCGCCTATGGTAAGATGGAGTTGTTCGGAAACTGCTTTGTCCAGGAAATAGTCGAATAAATAGGAAGTAGATTTCCCTGAACCAATTACAAGAATATGCCGTACCATGGGTTTTGAGTAATTTTGTTTTCGCGGAATACCCCCGGATTCATTTTTCATCTTAGAGACGATGGTCTGGGCTTCCTGATTTATTTGTATCACAAAAATAACCGATGAAGTTATGAGCAGAACTATTTTTTTAACAGGAGTTCTTTTTGGTGTTTTGGCCGTGATATTGGGGGCGTTTGGGGCCCATGGTTTGGAAAAGGTACTGGATAGGGACGCCCTAGAGACTTTTGAGACCGGGGTTCGCTATCAGATGTACCACGCCTTTTTATTACTGATCCTTGGCCAAACTACCCGAATTCCCGAACAGCGAAAAAAGTGGACTTTCTACGCTATTGCCTTGGGGATAGTCCTATTTTCCTTCTCGATTTATTTTTTGGCCACCAATGCCCAAACTACTTTTGATTTTAGGGTTTTTGGGCCAGTAACCCCTATAGGAGGGCTTTTGCTAATTCTGGGCTGGATTGCCCTGGGATATCAAGTTTACAAGAGCTTCGAAGAAAAATGAAAAAAAGGAGCCCTCTTATTGAATTTTCGATACTTTTGAGCGCCTAAAATCCCATTAATGAAATCATCCAAAAAGTCGGTTCCCCGTATATCCTTGGCGCCATACGGCATTTTACACCATAACTTTCAATATCAGCCGGATTCCTTTGATCTCCACGACATCAGCCTTCAAAAAAATATGGGGAAGGAAGCTTCTTCCGGGGCTTTGGCGGTAAACACTGGTGAATTTACCGGGCGGTCCCCTCAAGACCGATTTATCGTCAAGGATGACATTACCACGGATCAAGTTTGGTGGGGCGATATCAACAAGCCCTTCGAGCCGAAGGCTTTCGACCTTTTGTACGAGAAAGTTGTCACCTATTTAAACGAAAGAGAACTGTATGTGCGGGATTGCTACGCTTGTGCGGATGCCAATTATAGAATGGATATACGGGTAATTACGGAATATCCCTGGTCCAACCAGTTTGCCTATAACATGTTCATTCGTCCCACAGCAGAGGAATTGCAAAATTTTGAACCGGAGTGGACAGTAATCAGTGCCCCGGGATTCAGGGCAGATGGCCCGGAAGATGGTACACGTCAACATAATTTTGCCATCCTCAATTTTAGTCGCAAACTGGTTCTTATTGGCGGAACGGGATATACCGGGGAAATTAAAAAAGGGATTTTTTCCGCCTTGAACTTTATACTGCCCGTATATAAGAATACACTTCCTATGCACTGCTCCGCAAATGTGGGAGAAAATGGGGAGACGGCTATTTTCTTTGGGCTATCCGGAACGGGAAAGACCACCTTGTCCACGGATGCTTCCCGAAAATTGATCGGGGACGATGAGCATGGATGGAACAACGAAAACGCGGTCTTCAATTTTGAGGGAGGATGCTATGCCAAGGTAATCAACCTGTCCCAAGAAAAGGAACCGGAGATTTATGGGGCCATTAAAAAGGGGGCCATTCTGGAAAACGTCATTATGGACGAAAAGGGCGAAGTGGATTTTTCAGATACCTCCATCACCCAAAATACCCGGGTAAGCTATCCCATTTACCATATTAAGAACGTGCAACGGCCCTCTATTGGCCATAATCCGAAGCATATATTCTTTTTAACCGCGGATGCTTTTGGGGTGCTCCCACCCATATCCAAACTTACTCCCAGCCAGGCGGCCTACCATTTTATAAGCGGGTATACGGCCAAAGTGGCCGGGACGGAAGCGGGAGTCGTGGAACCCATCCCTTCCTTTTCCGCATGTTTTGGAGCTCCCTTTATGCCCTTGCACCCCGCCAAATATGCACAAATGCTTAGTAAGAAAATGATCGAGGCAGGGGTAAACGTATGGTTGGTCAATACGGGATGGACCGGAGGGCCCTATGGGGTGGGAAAGCGTATGGAACTTAAATATACCCGTGCTATGATACATGCGGCACTTCAAGGCCAATTGGGGCTATACACCTATGACACCTATCATATCCATTCCGTTTTTGGGGTGGCACAACCCAGGGAATGCCCTGGAGTCCCCACTACTGTCCTAAGTCCCAGGGCCACTTGGAACGATGATAGCGCTTACTACAAGACGGCATTTAAACTGACCAATGCCTTTCGCGAAAACTTTAAAAAGTTTGAAGCCTATGCCACGGAAGAAATCCGCCGGGGCGGACCACAGCGGTATGGGTTCTAATTAGGATAGGGTACCTTTTTTCCCTGGAAACTTCCTATTTCTTATTGACCGTGGTAATATATTTTTGAAGTGCCATGGTCATGGACGGCGTTTCCGGGGTGGGTGCTTTGATATCTATGCGTAGGCCGGCCTCCGTGGCTGCGTTGACCGTAGAATTCCCAAAGACTGCTATCCGGGTATTGTTTTGTTCAAAATCCGGGAAGTTCTTCAGAAGGGACTCTATTCCCGAAGGGCTAAAGAACACCAATACATCATAATACACATCCCTAAGATCTGAAAGATCGCTAATAACGGTCTTGTAGAAAATACCCCGCGTCCAATCAATGCCCACTTTATCCAAGGTTTCCGGAATGGTAGGCTTTAGGGTATCCGAGGAAGGAAGCAAAAACGTTTCTTCCTTATATTTTTTGAATAAGGGAATTAAATCCGTGAAAAGGCGTTTGCCCACATATATTTTCCGCTTGCGGTAAACCACATATTTTTGGAGGTAGTAGGCCACTGCCTCGGACTGGCAAAAGTACTTCATGGTATCCGGTACCTTAAAGCGCATTTCCTCGGCAATTCTAAAAAAATGGTCTACGGCATTACGGCTTGTCAGGATAATGGCCGTGTAATTCCTCAAATCTATTTTCTGTTGGCGGACGGTCTTTGCCGTTACCCCTTCCACATGGATAAAGGGCCTAAAATCTACTTTTACCTTTTCCTTGTCAATGAGTCTGGAGTATGGGGAGTTTTCCATTTTCGGTTC
>JBCCZF010000247.1:0-5273 GCA_039188035.1 Bacteroidota bacterium
CCTAGCGTTGGGCAGTTATGAGGAATTGTTCGATTGTAAGGAGGTGGATGTGGTCTATGTGGCCACCCCCCATACCTCGCATGCCCAATGGAGCATTGCGGCGATGGACCGAGGAAAACATGTGCTCTGCGAAAAACCACTGGGCGTAAACCTACGGGAGGTAACAGAGATACAAGCGGCCGCCCAAAGAAACCGTGTTTTTCTGATGGAGGCCCTTTGGAGCCGGTTTAACCCTTCCATTCAAAAGGTAAGGCAATTGATCAACACGGGTGAAATTGGGGAAATTGGATATTTGCATGCCGATTTCGCCTTTTATGCCCTGGACAGGGAAGAAAACGGACGCTTGTTAAATCCTGGCCTGGCTGGGGGTTCCCTACTGGACATTGGGATATATCCCATTTTTCTGGCCTATCTTATTTTGGGCAAACCCACTACCATCAAGGCATCTTCCCATTTTTACAGGACCGGGGTGGAAATCCAGACCGCTATGCTGTTTGAATATCCCAAGGCCCAGGCCCTTTTATTTAGTGGATTTTCCGGCAACTCCGAAATAAAGGCATGGATTTCCGGGAGCCTGGGTTCCCTATATCTTCACCCCCGATGGCACCAGGCCCAGGGATATACCCTGGAAAAGGGTGGAACAAAACAGGTTGTAGAACTGCCTACCCTGGGAAAGGGGTATACCCATGAAATTGGGGAAGTACATCAATGTTTGCAATCGAAGAAGATGGAAAGTACACTTTGGTCCCACCAAAACAGTATCGATCTTAGTGCCCTTCTGGAGAAGGTCCGCGAGCACTGCGGAATAACCTTTCCCATGGAAAAGTAATTGCCCGGCCGGATACCCTATGTAATGGAATCCCAAACAAATTAGGACTTGGGACTGGAATCCCATATTTTTTACGATATTTGACGTTATCATTCAATCAAACTTCTTCCTATGCAGATGAACAAAAACACGGTGCTCGCCTGGGCCACATTTATCATGATTTTTGTAGGCTGCGCGCTTATCGCTTTGGGGGCGTTTCGCTATGATGACGTTGCGGGGTGGGGCTTCGCCTCCGTAGGTATCGGTTTTTTCGCCATAGCCTGGGTATTTAATGCCCTTAAAGGCAGGGTCTAGATCTTCCGCGCATCACCGAACATATATAGCCTTCTTTTCCAAATAGGTTTGCGATCCACTGTAAAATAGCTTTTCAATTCTTATTTTAGTTGCCCAAAAACGATATCCATGAGCGACGATAAAAAAGTCATCTTTTCCATGGCCGGGGTCTCCAAGACCTATCCAAATGCCAATGTTCCCGTTCTTAAGAATATCTATCTCAGTTTTTTCTATGGTGCCAAAATCGGGATTCTAGGTCTTAATGGCTCTGGAAAATCGACCTTACTAAAAATAATTGCCGGGGCGGACACCAATTATCAGGGCGATGTGGTTTTCTCCCCAGGGTATCAAGTGGGCTATTTGGAACAGGAACCGTATTTGGATGAAACGAAGACCGTGCTTGAAATCGTCAAGGAAGGGGTCGCCGAAACCGTTGCCATCCTGGATGAGTACAATAAAATCAACGAACTGTTTGCCTTGCCTGAAGTATATGGGGATGCGGACAAGATGCAAAAGTTGATGGACAAACAAGCAGGGTTGCAGGATAAGATCGACGCTTCCAATGCCTGGGAATTGGATACCAAGCTCGAAATTGCCATGGATGCCTTGCGGACACCGGATGGGGATACGCCCATCTCCGTGCTTTCCGGAGGGGAAAGACGGAGGGTGGCCCTCTGTAGATTGCTTTTGCAGGAGCCGGAAATCCTATTGCTGGACGAGCCCACGAACCACTTGGATGCAGAATCCGTACATTGGTTGGAGCACCATCTGGCGCAATATAAGGGAACTGTGATCGCCGTTACGCACGACCGTTATTTTTTGGACAATGTCGCCGGATGGATCTTGGAACTGGACAGGGGGGAAGGCATCCCGTGGAAAGGCAACTATTCCAGCTGGTTGGACCAAAAAGCGAAACGTCTGGCCCAGGAGAGCAAACAAGCGTCCAAACGCCAAAAGACCTTGGAAAGGGAATTGGAATGGGTACGCCAAGGTGCCAAGGGCAGACAGACCAAACAAAAGGCCCGTTTAAAGAATTATGACCGGCTTCTGAACCAGGACCAAAAGCAGTTGGACGAAAAACTGGAAATCTATATCCCAAATGGCCCCCGATTGGGCACGCATGTCATTGATTCCAAAGGGGTTCGAAAGGCATTCGGGGAAAAGTTATTGTACGAAGACCTTAACTTTACGTTGCCCCAGGCGGGGATTGTGGGCATTATTGGCCCCAATGGTGCGGGGAAAACCACCATTTTCAAAATGATCATGGGCGAGGATACCCCCGATGCCGGCGAATTTGTGGTCGGCGAAACGGCCAAGATAGCCTATGTGGATCAAAGCCATGCCAACATAGACCCTGAAAAGACCATTTGGCAAAATTTTAGCGACGAACAGGAATTGGTGATGATGGGAGGGCGCCAGGTCAATTCTAGGGCGTATCTCAGTCGCTTTAACTTTTCCGGGAATGAACAGAATAAAAAGGTAAAGATGCTTTCCGGGGGCGAACGCAACAGACTGCATTTGGCCATGACCTTAAAAGAAGAGGGTAATGTACTGCTATTGGACGAGCCCACCAACGACCTTGATGTAAATACACTGCGTGCCTTGGAGGAAGGTCTGGAGAACTTTGCCGGGTGTGCCGTCATAATCTCGCACGATCGGTGGTTTCTAGACCGAATCTGCACCCATATCCTGGCCTTTGAGGGAAATTCCCAGGTCTACTTTTTTGAGGGCTCCTTTACGGACTATGAGGAAAACAAAAAGAAACGTTTGGGTGCCGATATCCTGCCCAAACGTATCAAGTACAAGAAGTTGATACGGTAGAGGTAAGCCTCAAAAATACGTTGCTGCCCGTTCAAATAATCGAGTCCCCTACAATAGGTCAGGGTTTACTATTCATCTTCGGGGTACCAATCCAACTGGATTACCTCAATATTCGGATCACCTGCTTCTACGAGTCTTTTAAACTGGCCCACATCGCTTACCTTGGGATTGCCCCGGTAGTGATACGGATATACTTGTTTGGGTTTAAATTCCAAGACGGCGTCCGCTGCCCGTTCCACGGGCATGGTGTAGGGCAGGTTCATGCAGACAAAGGCCTTGTCAATATTTTGTAAACCTCTCATTTCCGGAATGTCCTCGGTATCGCCGGAAAAATAGAGACGCTGTCCACCCCGATCCAAAACATAGCCATTGCCCCGGCCCTTACTGTGGAATTGTATCGCCTCTTCCCGTAAATTGTACATGGGGACGGCCGTTATGGTAATCCCATATCTGGTTTTGGAATCACCATTGGCCAGCACATCCACTTGAGGTATAAAAGCAACCGGAAGTTTGTCGGCCACGGCCTGTGGGACAATTATTTTGGCCCTTTGGGTGTCCAAGGCCAGGAGGGTCTCTACATGGAGGTGATCGTCGTGGATGTCCGTTATTAAAATAAGATCGGGGGGTCTATACCCTGCGAAGGCCTTGGCCCCTCCCACGGGATCTATATAGATAACGATATCCTTCCATTCCAGAACCGCCGAGGCATGTTCAATAGGAAAAATAGCTAGGGAAGCATCCCTTTGGGCCTCAACCTTTGCCGGTGCGGGAACCGATTTAGCCTTTGGATACTCCGGTGTTGAATCCTGCAGGGGCAGGGCGGGTTTATTCCGTTTGCATCCTAAGGTCATTGCCATTGTAATGCAAACAGCGCAAACAAGATATTTCATTTTAATCCAAGATAAGTTCCATTTTAATATCGCTTCGCGTATAGGGCAAATTCTTTTCCAGGGGAATCTCCCTAAAACCAAACTTCCAATAAATATGTAGCGCCGTAGGCAATTGGGTACTGGAGTACAGCACAAGGGATTTCCACTTTTTCCTCCGGGCAAAACCTAGGGCATGTTCCATAAGGTGTTGGCCCAGTCCAAGTCCCTGATACGCGGAATCCACGGCCATCTTCCCAAATTCAAAAACCCCTTTTCCCGAAGGGAGCAAGGCGTAGCAGCCAGCAATAATGCCTTGTTGTTCAACCATAAAGATATAACCTCCCTTTTTAATGATGGCATCTTCGCAAGAATCGAGTAATTCCCTATCCTTGGGTTCCACGGAAAAATAGGTATTCAGCCAAGCGAGGTTCAAGTCCCTAAAAATAGGGGCATGTTTGGTTTCAAAAGGTATTATCTGTGGTGACATACAGTATGGTTTATCGCTACATCCCATTCCTTTGCCCGCCTACGATGGACGAAAACGTTAACTTTTTTCATCCTAAAAAATCTAAACGGACAAAAGCACCGTATATAGGGTGAATTGAACCACTATGGACTTTCGCTTAAATTCAAAAGTTGGAGGAAGTGCATCAATTGGAATTCTATCTAAAAGTAACAAGCGTATTTTAATTTCAACATTATGACCGAAACAAAAAGTAACAACGGATTGAAGGTATTGGCAGGTTTGCTGGGTGTGGTACTTCTGGGCACCATCATCTACACCGTAAGTCTTTATCAGGATAAGAAAAAGACGGAGACCGTGCTTACCGAGGAGAAGGCTCTTGTGGTAGAGGACCTGAACAGTTTAAAGTCGGAATATGACAAAGCCATTTTGGAAAGCAATGCCACCAACGAAGAATTGGTAGAGGCCCGTGACAATATAGCCAAGTATATCGATTCCGTAAGAAATATGAAGGCCGATATTGCCACCTTGTCCCGATATAGAAGGCAGGTAAGTGTCCTAAAAAAGGAAAGGGAACAATTGCTAAAGCAGGTAGATTCCTTAACGCGTTCCAACACGCTAATTGCCATGCAAAGGGACAGCACCTATAATGAACTGGAAAAGCAGACCATTTTTAACGATTCCTTGGTGGTACAAAACACCCAATTGGCGGACGTTGTGGAAAAGGGATCCGCGCTTAACCTCTCTAAATTTAATGTGGACGCTGTAAAGGAAAGGGGCAGCGGGAAATTGGCATCCACCTCCCGGGCCAAAAGAACGGATAAGTTCAAAATCTGTTTTACCATTGCGGATAATGTTATTGCCCCGGCCGGCGACCGTGAGTTTTTCCTAGAGGTCCTTGATCCCCAAGGCAATGTTTTGGGTGATAGCTATTCCAAGACAGACGATTCGGGAGCTTCCGTAACCTATAGCAAAGCGACTAATTTCTACTATGAGAACCGGGCTTTGGACGTTTGCG
>JBCCZF010000248.1:0-5265 GCA_039188035.1 Bacteroidota bacterium
CATAGGTCAGGGAATCGCTTAACTTGGTATTGGGTTCAAGCAAAACCTTTATAAGGGTACCCTTGGGTTGATCGGTATCTATCACTATGCTGTTCTCCGTGAGTTTGGCCGAACCTGGTTTCCCGGTGGCATAATCATATCCCTTTACCGTTCCGGAAGTCCCCCGTTTATATTCTATTTGATGTCTTCGCAACAGTTGGGTGAGGGACTCCAACCTATCCGGGTTTCCCAGGAGTACATAACTTTTATAGTCAAAATCCCGTTCCGTGAAGAATTTTTGAAACTCGGTATTAAGTCTGTCCGCATTTTTGGAAGCTGTTTCGACCGTGGAAAGTCCCGTGGTGGTATGGTGTGCAATGCGATTTTTTAAAGTAAGCGTGTCCCCGATTTTGGTGCGGATTCCCAGCCCGGCCCTGCCGCTTCCCGCTTGCTCATAGGTCATTCCCACAGCCCCATTATAGGTAGGATAAGTGTCCCCATAACTAGGATATAATAGGTCAAATACCTCCTTGGTAAAATAAAGCCAACCTTTTGCGTCAAAGTATTTCGCATGGTTTTTTCCAATGTCTTTCTGAAAGGAACGCTGGAAGTCGGTAATCACCTCATGATAGGGTTCCGCCGCCGGGGCAAAATAATAAGGGCTATCCACGCTCTGCTCGTGAAAATCTACATGTATGTGCGGTAACCATTGGTTATAAGCTTTTATGCGTTGTTGGCTCTCTTTTTGCGTGAGCCAGGCCCAATCCCTATTCAAATCGAACATATAGTGATTCCCCCGTCCGTTTAACCACCCTTCGTGATGCTCCCTGCTATTGGGGTCTACGGTATAGGGAAAATTACCATATTGATGATACCAATTCACATATCGATCTCGTCCATCGGGATTTAGGCATGGATCAACTACCACTACGGTATTTTCCAAGTAGGTGGTCCCTGAGGTCAACAGTTCGTATACCGTTTGCATGGCCGCTTCGGTAGCGGAACTTTCGTTGCCGTGCACGTTATAACTTAGCCAAACAATGGCTTTGGACGCTCCAGGACCCCCTACGGTGCTTCGTAGATGTTCCTGGCGGATTTCCTCCAATTGGCCCATATTTCTTGGACTGCTCAGCACAATGGTGAACAAGGGCCTACCTTCATCGGTTAAGCCATACGGTTCTAGTAGCAAATTGTTGGGCGCCGCCTTGGCCAGATATTCAAAATAATCTACCACCTGATGATGCCTCGTAAACTGAGTTCCCAAAGGGTAGCCCAGAAAGGTAGATGGGGATTGAATGTCCTGTGC
Organism: Bacteroidota bacterium; assembly: GCA_039188035.1. Taxonomy (GTDB): domain Bacteria; phylum Bacteroidota; class Bacteroidia; order Flavobacteriales; family Flavobacteriaceae; genus Ulvibacterium. The sequence goes on from JBCCZF010000248.1 coordinate 1,286, forward strand.
AAGACCATAACCCGCGGAAAGAAATAAAAACCAAATAAAACGTCTCATGGAAATTGGTACTGTGGCTATTTCCCAAACCAATGTGCTTAAGGGCTTTTGGCCCTTTATTTTTTGAAATACTTTAAAAAGCTTAAATCACTTCTTTGAATTTGGGCATAACCCAAATCTAGGCAATATTGTCCAAAACAGGGGGCTAAAATCCGTCAGTCTCCTTGAATTCCGGTTTAACGTATATTTGGGAACTCTAAAAAGCAAGTATTTTATCTTTACAGGAATTTTGGCCCATATGCATGGTATTCCCTTTTCCGAGACCGGATGTTTTTCCCGTTTTATTTGTGATTATCTCGATGCAAGCGAATCCCTCCAACCATTTTACCATCGTTTCCCGGAACTAGGCAATTACAAGGATCAATTGGAGCAAAAGGCGCGCTCTTTTACGCAGGGGCAAAGGGAAATCCTGTACCAAGGCGTTTGGGAACAGTACCAGGGCGTGGATATGGGGGAAAAGACCCAGACCCATATAAAACAGCTTAAGGAACCCATTACCTTTACCGTTACCACAGGGCATCAGCTAAACCTGTTTACAGGTCCACTATACTTCCTGTATAAGATAATATCTACCATAAACCTTACCGTAGCCCTAAAACGGGCCTATCCCAAATACAATTTTGTCCCTGTGTACTGGATGGCCACGGAAGATCATGATTTTGAGGAAATCAACTATTTTAACTTTAAAGGCAAAAAAATTCAGTGGAACAGAGATGCTTCTGGAGCTGTTGGCCACTTGAAAACCGAGGGATTGGAAGAGGTATTTAAAGCTTTTTCCCATGAATTGGGGAACAGTACGCATGCCAACACCTTGAAAGCCCTCTTTTCCAAGGCATATCTGGAACACCAAACCTTGACCGAGGCCACGAGATATTTGGCCAACGCACTTTTTGGGGCGTATGGTTTGGTTGTCCTGGACGGGGACCATGAAGCATTAAAACAACAACTTATCCCCTTTGCGGAAAAAGATATCTTTGATGGTTTGGGTTTTTCAAAGGTTGCGGAGACCATCTCGTCATTGGAAGCGTTGGAGAAGGGATATAAGGTACAGGTGAACCCTAGGGAAATCAATTATTTTTATGTCCATAGGGGTATACGGGAACGCATAATTGGGAAGGAGCAGCGTTTTTATATTAACAATACCGACCTGGAGTTTTCGGAGGAGGAATTACGGGCGGAACTGCATCACTTTCCACGTAGGTTTTCCCCCAATGTCATTGCCCGTCCCTTGTACCAAGAGGTGGTTCTACCCAACTTATGTTATATAGGGGGAGGTGCAGAGGTGGCCTATTGGTTCCAACTAAAGGGGATGTTCCAGGCCATGGGAATTCCATTTCCCATTGTGCTATTGCGCAATTCGGCTCTCGTGGTTACCGAAAAACAGCACAGAAAACTACAAAACCTTCATCTTTCCCCCAAAGACCTTTTCATGGAACAGAATTCGCTGATCAACAAAAAGATTAGGGAGATTTCCAATATCGATATTGATTTTTCACCCCAAAAGAAGCAATTGGAGGAACAGTTTTTAGCCTTATACGATTTGGCCGAAAAAACGGATAAATCTTTTTTAGGCGCGGTAAAAGCCCAGGAATCCAAACAGAAAAAGGGGCTGGACAAACTAGAAAAACGCTTGTTAAAGGCCCAAAAAAGAAAATTGGCCGATCAGGTTACCCGTGTCGCCGACCTTCAGGACCAGTTGTTCCCCAACAGATCTCTTCAGGAGCGTACCTTGAACTTTTCGGAATTGTATCTGGATATGGGGGAAGGCCTTATACCCTTTTTAATTCAGCATTTAAGGCCTCTGCATCAGGAATTTATGATTCTTAATATGTAAACTGTGGAAAGGTATCCATGGTTTAAACGGCAGGTACCTATTTTGGCCCTATTGAGTCTTTTGGTTGTGGTCGGGATAAGTCTCACCAAGGAGGCCATGGAACTGGAAGATGCCGAACAAGCCTATTATTCCCAGTGGTGGCGTTGGGGCTATGACGACCAACCTCCGTTGTACACTTGGCTGCAAATAGGCCTAAACCAACTTATAGGGATTTCCAAGGTTTCCTTTTCATTGCTTCGAGGTAGTATTTTTGCATCCATATTGTTTGTTTTGTTTGCCCTTTCCAAGGCCTATTTACAAGATAAAGACAAGGCCGTGTGGACTGTTTTGATGCTTCTATGTGTTCCGGTTTTTATCGATTTCACATTTCGCCGACTTTCCCATACCGCATTATTATGTCTGGTTATGCTGCTTACCTATTGTGCGGTGTTGCGGCTTATTCGCAAAAAGGATCTTTTGGGATATCTGCTCTTGGGCACCATCTTGGGGATAGGTATCCTTACCAAATACAATTATGCCCTGTTCATGGCAGCTTTGGGTTTTTCGGCACTTGTGGACAAGGGTATACGAGAAATTTTATGGCATCGGTATATATGGATTACAGGAGGTGTTTTAGCGGTACTAACGTACCCCCATCTCCAATGGTTGGTGCAAAATCAGAATTATGTAACGGAGTTGCGGGAGAGTATAGTTGCCAAAACTGGAAATACGGATCCCCAAGGAATTCTCTTCATTACTCCTTTCATTTCCTATTCGCTTACCCTTCTGAAATTGTCCGGCTATCTGGTTGGATGTACGGCCTTGTTGGTCGCATTGCGAAAATGGCGGTTAAAAATGGGAACTCGGGACTGGTTCTACACCTTGTTTGTCTCACAACTAACCACTTTACTACTGTTCTTTGTGGTATTACACGTCCAGAAGGTAGAAACAAGGTGGCTTTTGCCCTTATTCCTCCCTTTTATGCCACTTTTGGCCAGGCGGATTCATATTCCGGATTCCAAAAAATGGTCCGCTATAGGTTTTTACGCTTTTTTGGCAGTTCTGGGCCTACAGTTGATTCGGACTCCAGCAGAAAAAGTGTTGGGTATTCCATCCGATGTGCATTTTGGGTTTTCGCCCATTTCCGAAAAGTTGCGCAAAGACTATGATACTATGCAATGGGTATTGCCCGATGTTACGTATGGCGGTAACATACGTCTTCTAAATCCAGATCGGGAAATTTTTTCCATGGATGATTTTTCCCTCCCTTCCGAAAAGATGAATTTTAGGAAAAAAGTGTGGATTCAAATGAAAGCGCACAAGGGAAATGGTAAAAAGTACCGTCCCTTGGATTCCTTGGGGGCTTTTGGGCGCAAGAAACAGATGTTGTTCTTCTATGCAGATTGAATCCTTTGGCGACCATGATCGTTCAGGGAACCAGAAAATTACGTTTCCAGATGCCATTCTCCCTCGAAAAACGGAGCCGTACATGTTCCGGGCTTTGAATTTTTAGATACTCAATAGTAAGGGGTTCCACGGCTATTGCACAAAAATGGTTTTTGTCCGTTAGGTATTCCACCGCTTCGGGCTTGGAAACAGTGCTTCCCGGGGCCAATACCCTGGTATAGTCCCTGCGATTTCTCGGGGACACCTTGTCCCAGTACTCTTTTAGGATTTTGGCATCATCAATTATTTTAGCTTCGCCTTCAATATGCAGTTGTACCCAATTTTCCGGATGATAGAAAAGAAGGCTTACATTTTTGTTACCTTGTATATGGGCTACTTTTTGAGATCGTTGATCTGTATAGAAGAACAAATTGAAACTCTCTGATGTTTTCCGCAACACTACCGTCCGTAAAATTGGGATGCCTTCCGTACCAACGGTGCCCAAAGTGAAAAAACGGAACGGATGACCTGGGTCTTGAACCCCTTTTTGTAGCTCGCTCTGAATTTCTTTCCAAAAAATATCGCTCATTTTCAATTGGTTAAGCTATAAATGGCAAAAAAAATAAAAAATAGGTAGGGTTTTTTGCCTTAGGATTGTTTTACTAACAAATTGCTATAAAGTGAAAAATAACAACTTCATCCTTAATACCGTTTAAGGATGAAGTTTTTCAAA
>JBCCZF010000249.1:0-5258 GCA_039188035.1 Bacteroidota bacterium
CATAAAAAGCCGCCCCAATTACAATTTTTTGCGGGTCTACCCCATTATCCAAACAGTAATCAACAATTTTCTCGGCAGATCTGGGCCCATAGGAAAGATTTTGATTTTTCATGGCTTCTCTACGCTTTTGTACAAATGCCGCAGCGGGAGTCCCCTGAATGTCCTTTTCGGAAATATGGCCCAATGCCGTATGGTGACCGGTATAGGGCGATTTGCCCCCGATTTGATCATAGGTCATCACATTCATAAAATCCACTTGCTCCATAACCTTGAGCAATTCCACATTGCCGTAATAAGGTTCCCAACCTGCCGAGGCAAAGGTCAGGGTCTGTTTCCTATCCAGGGTGTTCAGCGCCTCCCTAAGTTCGGTCATCAAAAGGGTAAAATTCTGCTTGTCTTCCGGGCGAGCGCCGGTATTGGCCGCCGGGATAGCAGGGTATTCCCAATCAATATCCAGACCGTCCAACTGATAGTGCTCAATAAAATCCACTGCACTCTGAACAAATTTGTACCGGTTCCCCGCCGTATGCGCCATGTCCGAAAAACCATCAGCACCCCATCCCCCACAGGCTACCATGATCTTAAGGTCGGGATGTTTATCCCGCTGTGCAACCATACGACGGAGTTTTTCTCCGGTTCTTTTGTTCCTGAACTTCATCTCACCATCAATTACCTGGGTAAAGGAAAATATGATATGCGTGAGTTGATCCAAGGGAAGATTTTCTGGGGCATACTCTTTTTCCGGTACATAATAAGCCATAACTACGATAGGACTGGAACCCTCATTTGAGGCCTTGGTATCCCGAATCCCACAAGAAGTTGGCAACACGGCAAAAAGAACTACGAAAACAATTTTTTTAAACAATGCACCCATTCCCCTACAAATCCGTTCCAACCTAAAAAAATAAACTTTTTTTTTCCACTTTATTAGACCGGGAACCTCTGGGAAAGCACAGACGACATCGCCAAAGCCCCTATTCAAACGTTAACGTAGATGCATTGACCAAATCCTCGTGTGAAACAAAAAAGCCCTTAATTGGTTTTCCATCCACTAAAACTTGCTTCACCGCATGCCCTTTATCCCTATCTACCTTGTTGACAATGACCAATTTCTCGTTTTTGTAATAGGCGTTGTCCAGGTGCAGGGTAATGGTATCAAAAACAGGAAGGGTAAGCGTATACATGGGATCTGCCGGAACCACAGGATACAATCCCATCATAGAAAAAACAGCCCAAGCGGACATGGTTCCCGTATCGTCATTTCCCGGAAGGCCATCCGGACTGTTCTTAAAATAGGTATCCAAAAGCTCGGAAACCTTTTGTTGGGTCCTGAATTCCTCACCCTTTACATAATTGAATAGATATGGATAGGCGATATCCGGTTCGTTGGCCATATCAAACTGTTTTTTGGTAAAAACATCCTGTAAACGCCCCGAAAAGGCCTTTCTACCCCCCATCATTTTCATCAAACCCCGTACGTCATGGGACACCATAAAAGTGTATTGCCAAGCATTGCCCTCGATAAAGCCCAGGTTCTTGACAAAATTGGCGCCCGTATCCGGATTATAAGGAGACAACCAACTACCATCCGCATTTTTGGGCCGTAGCAGATTAAAGCTTGGATCCAGCAAATTCCGATACGAAATAGCCCTTTTTGCATACCGCTTGTAATCCTCCTTTTTACCCAAGGCCTTAGCCAATTGAGCCAGGGCAAAGTCCGAAATATTATATTCCTGGGTGGTGGAAACGGAACCGCTGTTGGTGGTCTCCGTGGTAAGATATCCTTTTTCCAAATAGTCCCGTATGCCGGGCCTCAAGGGGTTATCCTGCAACTGATCGGCACTCTTTACCATGGCCTGGTACGCCTTTTGGACATCAAAATCGCGTATGCCCCTCAGATAGGTATCCGCAATTACGATTCCTGCGGGATCACCCACCATGGTGGTGGTTTCCGTGGCGTTCAGTTCCCATTTGGGCAACCAGCCGCTTTCCTCATATATCCGCAACATGCTTTGGACCATATTGGACTGCTGCTTGGGATATACCAGGCTCATTAGCTGATGCAAATTTCTGTAGGTATCCCAAAGCGAAAACACCGTGTACCGGGTATCCTCGGTTTTTAGGGTCTCCCGGGTGCGCATTTTGGGATATTCCCCATTGGCATCGTTTAAGGTATTGGGATGGATCAGAGTATGATATAGGGCCGTATAAAAGATGGTCTTGTCCTCTGCAGAACCCCCTTCTACCTCAATTTTGGACAGTTCCCGGTTCCAGGCTTCCCGGGCCGCCTCCTTGATTTGTTCAAAGTTGGCTCCGGAGATTTCCTTATCTAAATTTTCACGGGCGTTGGCCAAACTTATATAGGAAATGCCCACCTTCATTTCTACCTGAGTGGGTACCTTAAAGTTATAGCGCATATAGGCCCCAAGGCTATCCCCCACTACTTCCTGGGCATATCCCGGCATTAGGCGTGTCTTTCCGTTGTACTCCATCCATTGGGCCTCCTCCCCATGATAGGTGGCCGGTTTTTTCCAAGTTCCAAATTCATCGGCCGGTCTAGAAAACCGGGCTACAAAATAGACCGGATAGGCCTCTTCCGGTTTATAATAACAAAAGGACCCCACGGACCGTACCCCTTCGATCTCCGTAGGCGAGACCACACGTATCCGGGCACCCAATTCATTGGTTAGCCCCAATCCCAAATTGATCAGAATATTGGCATCCCCTGCGGGAAAGGAATACTGGCTTACCCCTACCCGGGTGGTTGCCGTGGCCTCTACCTTTATGTTATACTTGTCCAGGATATTGCTATAATAGCCCACTTGGGAAATCTCATCGGAAAAAGTGGATCCATAGCTCAAGTAGTCCGTATCGATTTTGCCGGTAGTGGGCATGGCCAGTACAACTCCTAATTCCGGGCAGCCCACGCCGCTTAGGTTCACATGGCTAAAACCCGTTAAATAACGGTTTCCGTACGCGTAAGGGGTAGACCACCAACGGCTATCCTTATCGAAAGGTAAATTCTCCGGGCCCGCCACATTAAAGGGTGAGACATTGGCCATGCCACGCACTGCTATTGGTCCCGGGTTGGTGGTCCCAAAATTGGAGGTCCCTATAAAGGGGTTCACATAGTCTATTGGTTTTTCTTGCGCCCATACCCCCAAAGACAAAAGTCCGTACACCCAGAGTATTGTTTTTATTTTCATGTTTTGATCTTATTCTACCATAATTTCGTCCACAAAAAGCCAAGCACCTCCAGCCTTGTCCGACGGTGCGGGATTCTTCCCCACAATTTTAATAAAGCGTGCCTCCTGTTCTTCAAATGTGGTGCTAATCTCCCTTAGCGCTGGCCCCGAAGTCATTTCCCTAGGCCCTTTTACTGCTCCCACTTCCTTAAAGTCCCTGTTATTGTTGGATATCCAAACCTTGACCCAACTCGGGAAGTAAATTCCCGGGCCCCGGTTCTCCATGGTACCCAAGGCAACCTTGGAAATCTTTTGGGGAGCTCCCAGATCCACAACGGCTTCCATATCCGTATTTAGCCACGCCAACCATTGGCCGTCATGAAAGTTGGTAGTGCCCCTGAGCACATTGGTCAAGGTTCCGTTTCCAGATCCTTGGTAGTTTTCATGATATTTCTCCGCAAAAGTCACTTGCTTTCCAACCCCTTCGTGATAGGTAAAAGCATCTTGAAAGCGCTTTCCCTTTTCCATCCCATCCTGGAATACGCCAGCGGTAATGGTAAGGGTAGTATCTATTTGAATGGGCGCCTCGTAAAGGACACCCTCCGTTTGCAGGTCGCCCGGACCCTTTAGATATCTGATCTGTACATCCGGGAACTCGCTTTGCAGTACCAGGGAAACCTGGGAGGTGCCCTCATTGGCCTGGGCCTTGGTGCTTACGCTATAGGCACTTTGGGCATAGTTGATTCCCAAAAGTTCAAACCTGGAGAACATATGCTGGATATTTTCGGCAAAACGGGGCCAATCCTTCTTCCCCTCCGGCGTCCATAATGCCTCGGATAGCGCGGCCAACCTGGGATACAACATATACTCGGAATGGGAGACGGTAGGAATATATTCCGACCATAGATTGGCTTGTCCTCCCAGGACATGCCCCTTTTGTTTTTGCGACATGGAATCGACCACCGGATCAAATTCATACACCTTGGACAAGGGAGTATACCCTCCAATGGCCAAAGGCTCCTGATCTTGGGGGCCTTGGTAGTGGTCAAAGTAACAATGTGTTCCAGGACTCATCACCACATCATGGCCTTCCATGGAGGCTTCCCAGCCCCCTTTTACGCCCCGCCAGCTCATTACCGTGGCCCCCGGGGCCAAACCCCCTTCCAGAATTTCGTCCCAACCTACCAAAATCCGACCATGACCGCTTAAAAAGCGTTCTATTCTCTTAATAAAGTAGCTTTGTAGCTCTTCTACGGATGCCAACCCCTCATCCCTCATGCGCTTTTGGGAATGGGGACAGTTTTCCCAATTGGTCTTTGTGGCCTCGTCCCCGCCTACATGGATGTATTTTGACGGAAACAACTCCATAACCTCTACCAATACGTTTTCCAAAAAAGTAAAAGTGGATTCTTTTCCGACACAATAAATCTCCGTTATGGGCCACACCCCGCCCGATGGAACGGCAATGGGCTCCTCGGTACAGGAAAGTTCGGGATAGGCCGCGATGGCACTCATTACATGGGCCGGCATCTCAATCTCAGGTACCACGGTTATACCCCTGGAAGCGGCATAGGCCACAATCTCCCGTATCTCTTCCTGGGAATAAAATCCGCCATAGGTTGCCTTATCTCCAGGTTTCGGCGTTTCCCTGTTGTTCCAATGACGATTTTCCTGATTTACCCGGTAGGCTCCCTTTTTGGTAAGCTCGGGGTATTTCTTGATTTCTATGCGCCAGCCTTGATCGTCCACCAAATGCAAATGCAATGTGTTCATCTTCAAAAAAGCCAGACGGTCTATGGTCCTAAGGATGTATTCCTTAGGAAAAAAATGCCGGGAAACATCCAACATAAGGCCTCGCCAGGCATACCTTGGGCCATCCCGCAAACGCATCCGCGGAATTGACCAATCCATATCGGCCACCGTGGAGGCGCGCTCTATCTGTGCGGGTAGCAATTGCCTTACCGTTTCCAAACCATAGAGAAAACCATTGGTGTCCCCCGCATTGATCACAACCGCATTGTCCGTAACCTTCATGGTATAGTTTTCCGCAGGTATCGCGGCATCCGTCACCAA
>JBCCZF010000250.1:0-5224 GCA_039188035.1 Bacteroidota bacterium
GTGGAAAATGACTTTGAATTTGACAATCTGGAGCTGCCCCGTTCTCTTGGTTTTGACGTAGGGGCCGTTTACGAATGGCGCCCGGATTACCAGGACTGCTATGTAACCGATAAAAATGGGAACCAGGTTTTGGATCGCACCCGGAACAAATACAAATTACGGGTTGGTTTTTCCATTACCGACATCGGTCGGATTCGATACTCCCAAGGGGTTATCAATGGCCTAAGTGTTAATTCCAACACCTTGGAATTCATTGGTGAATTAAACGGGGCCAATGATTTTGACGATGTCCAGGCCATCCTTAACGACGACCAATATGCCGATTTGATCAACAATGCCACTGCAGGTAGCCGTTTTTCCGATTTGGTGGATCAACTCCAAAACGCGAACAATCAGAATGAAGTGGAAAACATCCTTGAAAACAATGCCGACGAGCTGACGGATTTGGTCGAAGACTTGGAGAATGTAGAGGATTTGGACGATATCCTGGATGATTTCAACATCGTTGACATCACTGAGGATGGCAACGAAATAAACATGAGCCTACCCACGGTAATGCGCCTTAGTGCCGATTGGTCCTTTACTAAAAATCTCTTTGTAAACTTGGCCACCAACATTGCATTGACCTCCACTTCCAATACGGGACGAAATGCCATCGCCAATGAAGTTAGGCTTACACCACGCTACGAAAGTCGTGTCTTTAGTCTATTTTCCCCGGTGCGATTGGTGCAGGGCCATGGTATGCTTTGGGGACTTGGCTTCCGCTTGGGGCCGCTCTACGTAGGTAGTGGCTCTATACTTTCCAACGCCCTGATAGGCGATATTGAAGGAGGCGATGTGTATGCAGGTCTAAAAATCCCCGGTTTGAAATCCAGGAATAAAGATAAGGATGATGATGGTGTCAAGGACAAAAAGGACCTATGTCCGGAAACCCCTGGACCCAAAGAAAATGATGGGTGTCCCTGGCCCGATACGGATGGGGATTCCGTTTTGGACAAGGATGACGCTTGCGTAGAGGTTTCCGGTCCTGTAGAAAATAACGGATGCCCTTGGCCCGATACGGACGGGGATACGGTAGTCGACAAGGACGACACCTGCCCCGAAGAGGCTGGAGCCCCTGAAAACATGGGATGCCCCTGGCCCGATACGGACGGGGATACGGTAGTCGACAAGGACGACGCCTGTCCGGACATCCCCGGAAGTGTTGCCAACGGAGGATGTCCCGAAGCGATAGAAGTTCCCCAGGTAACCGAAGAAGTACAAAAGGAATTGAACGATTATGCCAAGACCATTCGCTTTAACTCGGGAAAAGCAACACTTAAGGATGAATCCACGGAAGTCCTGGTCAGCATTATAAGCATTCTAAATGAATATCCAGATGCCAAATTCAGCATTGAAGGCCATACGGACAGCATCGGAAGTAAGGAAAGCAATCAGCGTTTATCCGAAGAGCGGGCCTTTGCCGTTAAGGAATTTTTGGAAAGCAACGGTATAGACCCCTTCCGTTTGTCGGCCAAGGGATTTGGGGAGGAAAAACCCATTGCCACCAATATGTACAAGGACGGCCGGGCCCAAAACCGAAGGGTAGAGATCAACTTGGTGAAGCAATCGAAACGCTAACATCTGCAATGGCCGCCAAACAATGAAAATGGATGAGATAACATGGATCTACCAAAACAATGCGGCCAATACCGTAAGATATGTTTTAGGTCAGAAAGCGTACAAAATGATCGCCTGTATCGGGATTAATCCCAGCACCGCCAAACCGGACGATCTCGACAGTACCATAAAGGCGGTAAAAAACATTTCGGAATTTAATGGTTTCCACGGTTGGGCCATGTATAACGTTTATCCACAAAGAGCTACCGATCCGGACGATCTGGACCAGAAAATGGATCCAAATCTATTGCTTTCCAACATAAAGCTCATAGGCGAGTCGATACACTATTTGGAAATAGACACAATTTGGGTGGCTTATGGTGATTTGATCGAATCCCGGGAATATCTTCCATTCTGTATGTCAACTTTATACGATAGCCTGGATTCCTTAAACCTCAATTGGAAAATTATAGGGAACCCCACGCAAAAAGGGCATCCGAGACATCCACTGTATAAAAAAACAGAAAGTCCATTTTTGGATTTCGACATGGAGAAATACGTCGTAGAAAAACTAAAATCCCATACTAAAACATTTGAACTTACGACGGTCTAATGGAAACAAAACAGTCCTTTACCTGGGATTCCGAGACCCTACAGGATATGTGGCTTGCCATTCTTTGATACATAACGGGTTTGCCGGCATAGAGACGGCGCCCCTTTACAGCCAGGTAAGATCCTGCTTTCTGACTTTGTTGCTGTATAGATACGAGTGTATCTTATTTTATCTCCATCAAAAACGGTATCCGGGCCTGAATGCCTTTTTGCTGCATGGCCGTTTTGATTTTTTTGAAAAGCGCATAGTTTTCCGTTCCAATTTCTTCTTGGATAAGGTTTTCCTTAATCTTGGCGCTTGCCCCTCCATAGTCCTCCATAAAGCGCTCCAAACCCGATTTATACCTGGGGTACTTCTTTATTCCATAATCCGAGACCTTAGCCAGCTCCGCGGCCATGGCTATGGCATCGTCCAGGGTTCCCAGTTCGTCCACCAAGCCAATTCGTTTGGCGTCGGAGCCGCTCCATACCCGGCCTTGAGCCAAGCTATCGGCCTGGGCCAGGGTGATGTCCCGACCTTGGGCCACGCGTTCCAAAAAAATATCGTAGACTTCCTCCACCCCTTCGCGGGTTACCTTTCTAAAGTGTTCCGTCATCGGTTCAAAAACGGAGTATTGTACCGAGTTTTCGTTGGTGCCTACCTGCTCGGCATTAATACCGATATCCTTGGACAGTTCACTTATATTGGGAACTACCCCAAAAACCCCTATAGATCCGGTAACCGTGGTAGGTTCCGCCACAATCTTATCCGCCCCACAGGCAATATAGTACCCCCCGGACGCCGCTACATTGCCCATGGACACCACAACCGGTTTCCGTGCCTTCGTCAATTCTATCTCCCGCCATATAATATCCGAGGTCAGGGCACTACCTCCCGGGGAATCTACCCGAAGCACAACGGCCTTGACATCATCATTGTCCCTGGCCTTGACCAAAGCATTGCCAATAATGCCCTGGCCGATAAAATCTGGACTGCCTTCGCCATAAATAATCTCACCTTGGGCATAGATTACGGCCACTTTGTCCTTTCCGCCCTGATTTCTTTTTAGACCGGGACTGTTCATATAGTCTTTCAAAGCCACATAATTGATATCCGTCCCCAAACTTATATCAAGGGCCTTTCTAAGGCGTTCCTCGTATTGATCAAAATGAAGCATCCCATCTATTAACCCATTTTGCAAGGCATATTGCGGAGTCCGGGCACCTAGTGTATCGGCAATACGGTTTACACCTTCCTGGGGGATATCCCGGGAGGAGGAAATATCCGAAACCATGGACTCCCAAAGAGAATCCAATAATTCCTTGATTTGCATGCGATTGGCATCACTCATCCCATTGGCCAGGAAGGGTTCTACCGCACTTTTGTATTTCCCATGCCGAATCACCTCCATCTTCACCCCGGTCTTTTCCTGTAGTTCCTTAAAGAAGAGTACTTCCGATGACAGTCCCCTAAAATCTATCCCACCCACGGGATTCAGGAAAATGGAATCCGCCACGGTGGCCAAGTAGTAATCCTTTTGCATGTAAAAATCCGCAAAGGCATAAATGAACTTACCACTTTCCTTAAATTGGGCAAGCTCTTTTCTAATGGCCTGTGTTTGGGCCAGACCCGCCTGTACAACGTTATTGCTGATGGTGATTCCCTTGATATTGGGGTCTTCCTTGGCCGAGGCTATGGCCCGTATTATCTCGTCCAGCCCCTGATACTCCTCAAAAAGACCCGAGAAGGGATCGGCCAGGTCGTCGCCCACATAATCCTTTACCGGGCGTTTTATCCGTAATTCCAAAATGGAATTGTCCTTTATGGCAGTGGTATCTTCCATACTGCCCACCAAACTGACAAAAATCAGAAACATGACAAAAAGGATCCCGAAGGCGATAAGGCACCCCATAATGGCTGCCAAAAGGTTTCTTAAAAACTTCATATTTGTTTCGTATTTAACCCGATCTCAGGTGCTAAAATAAGCCAAAACCGGGGCTATACCCCTACCAGTCGCTTTTGGTCCCGCTTTGTTACAATTTGAATCAAATATAGCCGTTGTGATCTTGTTTTCCGTATTTTGTCCCCCATGGATAAGCCAACCATCATTTATCTATCACTAGGGAGCAATCTGGGTCACAGGCTCCGGTATTTACAGGATGCCCTATTTGCGCTGGGTACTGAAATTGGAAGGATCCAATCCCTTTCCCGGGTATACGAATCCCCGGCCTGGGGATTTTCCGGGGCCGATTTTCTGAATCTTTGTGTTTCCCTGGAAACCACAATGCCACCCTTAAAGGTATTGGAAGTACTACTTTCCATTGAAAAGAGGTTGGGCCGAGATCGCGGAAAGCAAGAGGGATATGCCTCCAGAACAATGGATATTGATATGCTGTACTATGGCGAAGAAACGCTTTCCTTTCCAGAACTTATTGTGCCTCATCCCCGGCTTCACGAGCGTCTTTTTGTCTTACGACCTTTGGCCGATGTGGCCCCTCAGTTTTACCATCCCATACTTCAGAAGGACACCCGAAACCTTATACAACAATGCAAGGACAAACAGAACCCGGTGAAGACCGCCCATAAGGTATTCCCCTCCCGGGCGCGTCTTTTCTCCCAAATTGGATTTATTGCCATAGAGGGCAATATTGGTGCCGGGAAAACCTCCCTTGCCAAAAAAATGGCAGCAGATTTTAATGCCAAATTGATTTTGGAACGTTTTGCGGAAAATCCTTTCTTGCCCAATTTCTATCAAGACCAGGCCCGATATGCCTTTCCTTTGGAAATGTCCTTTCTTGCAGATAGGTATCAGCAATTTATGGACGATACCTCACAATATGACCTTTTTAAAGGATTTATGATCAGTGATTACGACATCTACAAATCCCTGATCTTTGCTCAAATTACCTTACAACCACAGGAGTTTGAATTGTATCGCAAGATTTTTGGTTTTATGTACCGGGACACCCGGAAACCTCAAATTTATTTGTATCTCCATCAGACAACAGAACGATTTTTGGAAAACATCCGAAC
>JBCCZF010000251.1:0-5221 GCA_039188035.1 Bacteroidota bacterium
AAGCAACTTCTCTTGGGACAACAACTCCCCCTCCTTGTAAAAGAAGAGGGCATCCCCTTCAATTTCCGCTAGCTCCATTTGCTGGGTATTCGCATCGATAAGCACCTCTAGGAGTTCGGAAATTACATGTTGGCTATGCGCCACCTCGGTACTCTGCACAAATTTGGTAAAGCCCGAGATATCCGGTAAAAAAAGGAGGGAATTGGCCATTATATAGTGTTAGTCGGTCAAGGGGAACTGCCCTGTCCATATTGGGGTGTTTTGGTGTTGGAAGCCGTTTGCGCCTATCCCCGCTATTTGATTTCCTTTGGAGTGTCCTCCCGAAATTCCTCTAGAGCCTCCAGAACATTGGTACCGTCGTTCAGGATCAAATCCGTGTCCAGCGTATTGTTTACGGTAATGTTAAACTGGGATCGTACCGCATTATAGGCCTCAATTATTTGTAAAATAGATGCCCTCGGAGGGGTTTGGAACTCCAAATCGTTCCTGGTCTTTAGCAAATAGGTCCTGAATACCTTTTGTCGACTTTTGATCTGGGGTAGGCCAAAGGTCTCCGGGTAATCGGATTTGGCCCAGGCATCCTGCTTTTCCACCATATCGTCAATTACCAAACGTAGGTCTTCCAGGTTTTCCACCCCATATAACGCATCAAAACCGGTCTCCATGGCGTTGAATTCCGTCCAAGCTCCCAAAGCGTCCATGGCCTTTGGGTCTATCACCGCCTTTTTAGGCCAAGTGCCCGGTCTTAATTCCAGCGTGTACTCGGCAACCTCATTTTCCGAATCCTCCTTGGGTCCGCAGCCGAAAAAGAACAATACGCAAAGGCCTGGGAGAATTAATTTTCGCATGCACGAATGTACAAATTTTAGAATCGGTTATCTTTGGTAGACTCTGCTTTAACTTCATTTTATATGACGAAAAACATCCTAATCCTAGGGGCCTGCGGCCAGATTGGAACCGAGCTCACCTATCATTTGAGGAACACCCATGGCAGCGATCGGGTCATTGCCGGCGATATCCGTGAAGGGAATGAGGCTTTAATGCGGTCCGGTCCCTTTGAGTTATTGGACGCCACGGATTACGATGCCTTGGAAGAGGTGGTGGCCTATTACGAAATCAACGAGGTGTATCTTATGGCGGCTATGCTGAGCGCCACTGCGGAAAAATTTCCCAAACGGGCCTGGAACCTAAATATGAGCAGCCTCTTCCATGTGCTTGACCTGGCCAAGGAAAAGAAACTGGAAAAAATCTTTTGGCCTTCCAGTATTGCGGTGTTTGGCCCCAATACGCCAAAAAACGAAACCCCTCAGCACACCATTATGGAACCCAGTACGGTTTATGGAATAAGCAAACTTTCCGGGGAACGCTGGTGCCAGTATTACCATACGACCTTTGGGGTAGATGTACGCAGTCTGCGCTACCCCGGCCTGATAAGCTGGAAGACCCAACCCGGGGGCGGAACCACGGACTATGCCGTGGAAATCTTTACAGAGGCCTTGACCAACGGACAGTATCATTCTTTTTTGGCCGCGGATACCGTCCTGCCCATGATGTATATGGAGGACGCCATCCGTGCCACCCTAGAACTTATGGCCTCCGAGGCGGGACAACTCAGAACCCGTTCCTCGTATAACCTGGCCGCTATGAGTTTTAACCCGGCCGAATTGGCAAAAAGTATCCAAACCCACTTACCCGACTTTAAAATCCATTATGAACCGGATTTTAGACAGGTCATTGCCGATTCCTGGCCCAATAGCATTGATGATGCCAAGGCACGGAACGATTGGGGCTGGAAACCCGAATACGACCTGCAAAGGACTACCCGGGAAATGTTGGGGAATTTGGGGAAAGAAAGGGGATAGCAGCGATAAGGGGTCATGGATCAGTTTAAAAAAATAGCCTTCCAAAACAGGAAAAAGCCCCATACGCAGTTTGATCTCCTGCGCCTGGAAGCACTTTTTGAACGAAAAAATTTGGATCACTCTATTGAAAGCCTGCATAAAGTGGACTTTTTTGCCATGCTGTTTATCGAAAAAGGCACAGGCTACCATACCATCGATTTTACGGACTATCACTGCTCCAAGGGTACGGTACTCACCATCCGCAAGGACCAGATCCAAAAGTTTTTCAAAAGCCCTAACCTAAAGGGCTTCCTCTTGCTTTTTACCAATGATTTTTTGGTGAGCTACCTACAAAAGTCAGAAGCACATAAAGTATTGCTCCTCTTTAATGAACTATTGGCTAACCCAAAAATACAGTTGAATGACAAGGCCCATGCCGATATCAAATCCATTTACGCCCGCATTGAAAAAGAATACTTTGCCATACATGACGGGCACTCCATGGAAATCGTCCGGAGTGAACTTCACATATTGATTACCAAATTGTTTCGGATAAAGGCCCGACAAGAGAAACTAGACGTAGAAAAAAAATACCTGTCGGATTTCATAGCGTTTCAAAAACTGGTGGAACAGCACGCCATAAAAACCACTAAGGTTCAAGATTATGCAAAGTTAATGGGGGTAAGTAGCAAGACCTTGAACACCATTACAAAATCCATTCTCCATAAAACCGCCAAGGCGTTTATTGACGAAATCCAGGTAAAGCAAATCAAACGCCTCCTTATAAACACCAAGCTTTCCGTTAAGGAAATCGCCTACCGATCCGGTTTCAATGAAACCACCAACTTCTACAAATACTTCAAACGGCATACCGGATTTACTCCTGAGAATTTTAGGGCCACTTACTAACTTTCCCATTTTTACAGTACTTAGGCGTTTTTGTATAGCCTATCGGAACGGTCATAGCCCCATCTTTGCAATGCTAATCATTAAGAATATCACAAAATGAAACATCCATTCCTATTGTCCATATTGAGCGTTTGTATTCTCGCCTCATGCAACGATTTTTACCACAATACGGAGCCA
Source organism: Bacteroidota bacterium (assembly GCA_039188035.1). Lineage (GTDB taxonomy): Bacteria > Bacteroidota > Bacteroidia > Flavobacteriales > Flavobacteriaceae > Ulvibacterium. The sequence continues at coordinate 2,928 of JBCCZF010000251.1, forward strand.
CCGCTAAAAGAAGGCACTGAAATTACCATGCGTAATACCCTGGAAGATGCGATTGATGGCCCAACGGAGGAAACCATCTATTCCGTGCTGTTCGGACAAGCAGAGAACGCCTTTGACGAAATGGCCATCCTGTCCGATGAGGCCGTTGAGTTCGCAACAGCCCTTGCACAAGGCCCGGAGGCCACAGGAGGGCCAAATGTTTCGGGGCTGTACCGTATCGACTTTACCGAAAACCGTATTTCCTATACCTTCTTGCCCCAAGTGGGAGACCCGTTTTGGGAACCCAACTTTAGAATCTTGGCCGAAGGGGTCGTGGACAGGTACTATTTTACTTTTTCCGAACACCACAATATCTCGGGCTATACCGCCTCGGACCGGGCCGTTGGCCTCCGTATTGACTCGGAAGAGGTGATCGTTGTTGAAATCGGTGAGGGATTCGGGTTTCAACCCGGCGCCTCCTTTACCCTAACGCTAGAGTAGCTCCCATAAAGAAAATAATTATACTCGCGGTTATGCTCTTGATTTTGGGCAGCTGCAACATGTCAAAAAAACCGCAACCCCATAAAACAAATCATATGGAATTATCGAACAAGGAAAAAGTAGTCGCCTTGCTAAACAGCTTTAATACGGGCGATCAAACCCCGGTTTCGTACATCAACCCCGAAAAATATGTCCAGCACAATCTTGCCGTGGGCGATGGCCTGGCCGGATTTGGCGATATCATGAAAAATGCCCCAGAAGGTGGATTCAAAGCAAACGTTATCCGCGCCTTTGAGGACGGGGATTATGTGTTTACCCATACCGAATATGATTTCTTCGGCCCCAAGGCCGCATTTGATGTTTTCCGGTTCGAAAATGGAAAAATTGTGGAACACTGGGACAATTTGGCAGAGCTTACTCCCCCCAATCCCAGCGGAAGAACCCAATTGGACGGGGCCACGGAAATTACCGACAAGCAAAAAACGGAATCCAACAAAAAACTAGTAGGCCAATTTGTGGAGGAAGTTCTGTTACATGGCAACATGGACCACCTGACCACCTTGGTAAACCCTTCCAAGTATCTCCAACACAATTCGGCCGTGGCCGATGGTCTGGATGGCCTGGGGGCCGCCCTGGAGTATTTTGCCAAAAACGATATGGTGATGGTGTACAACAAGGTGCACAAGGTCTTGGGCGAGGGCAACTTTGTATTGACCCTAAGTGAAGGCAAATTCGGGAAGGCCCCGGGAGAACACGTGGCGTTTTACGACCTGTTCCGTTTGGAAAACGATCAAATTGTGGAACATTGGGACGTTATAGAAACCATTCCCGAAAAAACAAGCTGGAAAAACAACAATGGCAAGTTTTAGTAGCTCTTGAATCAGTACCTCTTTGGAAGACCGCCCAATTATGGGCGGTTTTTTGTGCAAATTGCGACACTCCCTTAGGAGGCCCATTTCCAACGTGGGACGTATCCATAGCATCCCCGTATTATCTGTCATTTTGATTGAAAACAACGAATTAAAAGAGATTCCGAATCGAGGGAAAATCAAAAAACAAAACCCGGGATTCCTTACCTTTGAATAGTATGCCGTTTCAGACCCAATTCAGAAAATACCGCATGGATATTGAGGAAGATTATAATCGTTTGGTAAAAGAGTTTGGCAAGGAGAACCTGGAGTTCGAATACTTCCACGGGGAAGCGCATGATTTGGATAGCTTGGCACCCGAGGAAATCCTGAAACGGATGTTTGCCCAAATAAAGCTAACACATTTGCCCTCCAACACGGTAGTTTTTGGCACAAAATCCCAGACCCAACTAGGGAATACCGTGGAGGCCCTACAAAAATTAAAGGAACGCTTGTCCTAATCGTATCAAATCCATTCCAGAAAGATAATTGGAGTCTTGGATCAAGGGTCCAACAGCCCAAACACCTGTTGCGCTATTTCCAGTTCTTCATTGGTGGCTATCACCAAAACCTTGAGACGGCTATTCGGTGTATTGATTTCCCAGGGCGAACCGGAAACCTCTTGATTCCTTGTCCCGTCCAGGGAAATGCCCAGATAATCCATATCGGCACAGATCAACTCCCGCAACAAACTGGAATTTTCCCCGATTCCAGCGGTAAACACCACGGCGTCCAGGCCGTTCATCGCAGCGGTATAGGCCCCGATATATTTTTTTACCCGGTAGGCGTTCATTTCCAGGGCCAATTGGCACTCCCTATCCCCATTTTCGGCCTTGGCCTCAATATCCCGAAGGTCACTATGGCCCGTGAGCCCCAACAATCCGCTCTGCTTGTTCAACAACCGGT
>JBCCZF010000252.1:0-5210 GCA_039188035.1 Bacteroidota bacterium
ATTTTATAAAATGGGTGGCATTGGCCTTTGTTATGGCAATACCCATATCCTGGTACGCTATGGAGCAATGGCTCCAAGGCTTTGCCTACAGGACATCCATGAGTTGGTGGATTTTTGCCCTGGCGGGGATTACGGCTTTGATCATCGCTTTGCTTACGGTAAGCTGGCAAAGTTTTCAGGCGGCCACGGCCAATCCGGTGGATGCGCTGAAGGATGGGTAGGAAAGCCCTCCCCCGGGAGAGTCGTACTCAGACGGGTAAGCTGTATGATGTGCGTTGGCTGATAAGTAACAAATCCCGAACGTCTGGACCTCCCTCCTAGTAAGGAGGGATTGAGGGAGGTGTTAGAAAGATAAAAACCCATAGGGTTTCCTTCGCCCAAGCGAAGAACCTTGTAGGTCTAAGGCGCAAGGTTGAATTCAAAGCTAGAAGGTCTTGGAGACCCTGCAGGTTAAAAAAGGAAACGAACATATGTACAAACTATTCCTAAAAATCGCTACGCGCTATCTGCTAAAGAATAAGCTCTATTCCTTTATCAACATTTTTGGCCTGGCCATCGGGATTACCTCCTTCGTGCTGATCATGTTGTATGTGAATTATGAGCGTTCCTATGATGCTTTTGAGGGGTCGGAGCATGTATACCGAACCTATATGGATTATTTGGAGGGAGATACCTATGAGGCTGGAGATGCCATGACGTATAATGCTTCCGGACCTGACTTAAAAAGAGAATTCCCTGAAATATTGGAGTATGTCCGTTTCTTTTATTTTGAGAAAATGACCTTTACGGTCGGGGACCGGATTTTTGATCAACCTATGGGCTCGCTTGCGGACGCTTCCTACTTTAAGGTTTTTGGGTACCCCCTACTAAAGGGAGATACGGCGAATGCGCTCCGGGAACCCAATACTATTGTGCTTTCCGAGTCCTTGGCCAAAAAACTGTTCGGGGACCAGGATCCCATTCGCAAATCGCTCTCGGCCCATTGGGATGGTAAAGAGACTGTCCTAACGGTTACTGGTGTTATGAAGGATGTTCCTAAAAATGCACATTATCGGAATAACTATCTAATATCGTTCAGCACAGAGAGAACATGGGGTATTTTTGGAAAGCGTCAACTTGAGATGAACTATGATATGAACAACTATTATACCTATCTCAAGTTGGACAGGAACACCAACGCGGACCTTTTGCGACAGAAGATCATCGATAGCGATATTGAAGATAACGAACGTGAAAGGCACAATATTGAAGCTATAGAGAACATCCATCTACTTTCGGACAAACCTTATGAGGTTTCCGTAAACGGTAGTGCCACTCGGATAAGGTTTCTTACGGCCATTGCCTTTATTGTTATCATACTTTCCTGGTTAAACTACGTTAACCTTTCTACCACCAAATCCCTAGAGCGGGCAAAGGAGACCGGGATACGGAAGGTGGTAGGGGCGCAAAGGCCGCAGCTTGTGCTGCAATCGCTTATGGAGTCCATGATTATCGGTACTATAGCTTTTGGTATAGCACTTGTATTGACCTTGGTGCTATTGCCTATCTACAATACTTTTAGCGGTAAGGACATTGCGTTTGGGCTTACAGATATAAAAGGACTTCTCCCCATTCTAGGTTGTGTGCTGTTTGGAATGCTATTGGCCGGGATGTATCCCGCACTGCTTCTAAGCGGATATTCCCCCGCCAAAGCCTTAAAAGGCAAGATACGCACATCGGCAAATGGACTTCATATTCGAAAAGGTCTTATTGTAACCCAGTTTGTCGCCACCATAGCCTTGGTGGTGGGTACTCTGGTGGTTACCAAACAGATCAACTATTTACAAAACCAACCTATCGGGGCAAAACTCAACCAGGTTGTTGGCATTAAGGGAGATGTAGTCACGAAAAAGATAGACTCTCTTGTCATTAACGACTTCAACTTCTTAAAAGAAGAACTTGCCCTTTTTCCCTTTATTGAAAAAGCGACCATAGCACAAACCTATCCCGGGGACAGTTTTGATAATCTATCGTCTACCCGTGGTATTGGACTGCCCAACGGAACATGGAACCAAACGGATATCTTTTATACCTACCATGCCAGACCTGATTATTTTGATATGGTCGGGATTGAATTTATCGAAGGACGTACCTTTTTACCCTCCGCCAGTGGTAGTAGCAATCAGGTTGTAGTCAATGAGACGTTTTTAAAGGAAATGGGAATCAGTGCCCAAGATATCCTAAATAAGAACGTGACTTTTTGGGGCAACCAAGAGTGGGTGGTCACGGGAATCATCAAGGATTACCACCATTTTGGCTTAAAGGGAAACCTACTGCCCATTCTTATCAGGCATCAAAAAGAAGTACATAATGTGTTGGTAAAACTGGACGCCACGGCAATGTCAATGTCTGGATTTAGTTCCGCCATCAAAAAAATAAAAGCGAAATGGACGGAGGTTTTCCCCAAGAGTACCTTCAATTATACATTTCTGGACCAGAAATTTGAAGCACAATACAATGAGGACAAAGCCTTTGGAACGGCCTTCCAGGTCTTTACCATCCTGGCCATCCTCATTGCCTCCCTGGGCCTTTTTGGGTTGACCTCCTATACGGTTATGCAACGTAAAAAGGAAATCGGTATCCGTAAAGTAAACGGTGCCACAATAGCGCAGATTCTTACGCTGCTGAATACCGATTTTATAAAATGGGTGGCATTGGCCTTTGTTATGGCAATACCCATATCCTGGTACGCTATGGAGCAATGGCTACAAGGTTTTGCGTATAGGACCTCCATGAGCTGGTGGATTTTTGCCCTGGCGGGGATTACCGCCCTCCTTATCGCTTTGCTTACCGTAAGCTGGCAAAGCTTTCAGGCGGCCACGGCCAATCCGGTGGATGCGCTGAAGGATGAGTAGGAAAGCCCTCCCCCGGGAGAGTCGTACTCAGACGGGTAAGCTGTATGATGTGCGTTGGCTGATAAGTAACAAATGCCGAACGTCTGGACTTCCCTCCTGGTAAGGAGAGCCTGTTCCGCCATATGCGGGAGATTAAGGGAGGTGTACGATTAAAAAATGAAGACCCCAAAGTTTTTAGATGCCAATGCTTGGCACAAGCCTTTGAGGTCTGGAGACTATAAAAACAAAATACCTTTTGAGCCATCACCATAAAACTAAAACACTATGTTAAAACACAAGGTCAAATTCTTTTTTCAGGAACATCAAAAAGGGCAGAGAATGAAAACTATCCCAGTATTTCTTGTATTGATTCTTTGCTTCTCTTTGGGCCATGCGCAATGGAACAAAAAAGTAAAAGGCAGCGGTAACGTAGTTACCCTTGAACGGACAACGGATGATTATGAGGGTATTTCCGCCAGTGGGTTTTATGACATCACATTAATCGCGGGAAAGGAAGGAAACATTACCCTTAAGGGGGAGGACAATATTCTGGACCATATAGAAACTTACGTGCAAGGAGGTATTTTGGTCATTAAACGTGAGAAGGGGTACAATCTTGCGCCTTCCAGGGGCCTAGGGGTTCTTATCACGGTCCCAGTGGATGAAATTGATCAAATACGCCTGTCCGGATCTGGGAATTTAATAGGGAAACAAACCCTTAGGACCCGGAATCTTGATATTCAAGTGTCCGGGTCAAAGCAAATTGACTTGGATATTGAGGCCCGTGCTATTTCCATTGCCACCTCGGGTTCTAGCAATATTGATATGAAAGGCCAATGCGATGAGTTTAAGGTACAGTCGTCGGGCTCCTCCAATATACGGGCCTATGAACTGGATGTAGATGAGGCATCTTTGGCACTCTCCGGCTCCTCGAATGTGCAGGTCTTCGTAAACGAAGCGATTTTATCCCGGGTTTCCGGATCGGGAAACGTTCAATATCGGGGTAATCCGGATACGGTTACTAGCCAGATTTCCGGCTCGGGTTCGGTATCCAAGTACTAACCAAAAAAGCATTCCCAAGATGTGTAGCGCACATAGCGAATAACCCATAGGATAACAGAAAACGATGTTAAAACACAACATTTTCCTATTTCTAAGGAACGTAAAAAAGAACAAAGGCATTTTTTTTATCAATACCGGGGGCCTGGGTATAGGAATAGCCTCCTTTTTGGTGTTGGCCCTATATGTGTACAACGACCTTACCTATAATCATTTTAACGAAAAGCTATCCCATATTTATCGAATTCGGGAAGTAGAAAGTTTTCAGACAAAGGGTCCTTTAGTCCCCAAGATCTTAGAGGATATCCCGGAAGTGGAAAACGCCACACGGATTTTTGATTGGGAGGAATTTCGGTTAAGTTATGGGGATGTGGCCTTTGCGGAGAATATTAGATATGTGGACGAGGGCTTTTTCTCCATATTTAATTTTCCCTTCGTAGCCGGATCCGCCAAAAATGCCCTACAAGAAAAATTTGGAGTTGTTATTAGTACCGATTTTGCTCAAAAGTACTTTGGAGAGTCACCGGCCTTGGGTAAACAGTTTCAGGTAAAATTCGATGATATTTTCCTTACCGTGAACGGGGTGGTGGATATTCCAAAAAATTCTTCCATACAATTTGATATCATAGCTTCCTATACGACCGGGGAAACGCTTTCCCCTTGGATCAAGGAGGTACATGATTGGTACAACACCTTTTCCGAGAGTTATGTACTATTGGCCGATGGAACAGATTCCCAGAGCATCAAGTCCAAACTACAAACGATTGTTACGGAAAATTTCCTCCCGGTAGGGCAGAATACCACGGATTTGAATTTGTTCCCTTTTTCGGAATATCATGCAGAGGTAGAATCCAACCGTACCCTTATCGTAATCCTCGCCTTGGTAGCCTTGGGTATTTTGGGCATTGCCATTGTAAACTTCATCAACCTCACCATAACCAATTCCTTGACCCGTACCCGGGAAATCGGCATTAAAAAAGTGTTCGGGGCTACGGGGAAAAATTTGCTCCGCCAGATCATGACGGAAAGTTTGCTCGTGGGCCTAGGGGCACTTATCCTTGGAGTCTTGTTGACTTTGGTCTTGTTGCCCACCTTTAACACCCTTTTTGAGACCCACTTGGTTTTTGATCTTTGGAGGAATTCCTTTCTCATGTACGTGCTTTTGGGTATTTGGTTGTTCATTGGCCTTTTTTCAGGGATCGTACCCTTCGTTTTATGGGCCAAGGGAAAGCTTGTGGATAGTTTAAAGGGAAAACTCACCGGCCGGAACAAACCGGA
>JBCCZF010000253.1:0-5205 GCA_039188035.1 Bacteroidota bacterium
AATTACAAAAAGGCATTAAAACATCTTAGGGTCGCCGCGGAGCGTGCGCCAGACATCTTAAACAGGAATGCCATTGCCACTAACCTTGAAAAGCTGAAAAAGAATCAGGGAATCAATTAACGAACGTGTTTATATAAATCAGGGCCAAATTTTCTTTGGCCCTATTTTATTTCAACGCATCACTGCCTTCCAGGGAATTTCCATTTGGAATGTTTTTTAATTAATGGAAAAACGACCCCCAGGTGCTATTCCTAGCTTATATACGTCCAGATGTTTTTGTGGGTAACCAGTTGGGTATACGTGTCCCTGATGTTTTGGTTTTTGGCATGTTGCAAATGCGGGTCTTCCCCTAAAAGCTGAAGGGCATAGTGCCTCGCCATTTTTAAAATGGCATTATCCTTGACAATATCCGCAATTTTAAGGTTCAAGACCCCACTCTGTTGGGTGCCCATCAAATCCCCGGGGCCGCGGAGTTTTAAATCCACTTCCGCAATTTGAAAACCATCATTGGTCTGTACCATGGTCTCCAGTCGGGTTTTGGCTTCCGAGGATAACTTGTGTCCTGTTAACAGTATACAAAAACTTTGTTCGGCGCCGCGCCCCACCCGCCCGCGCAACTGATGCAATTGGGAGAGTCCAAAACGCTCCGCACTTTCAATAATCATCACCGAAGCGTTGGGCACATTAACGCCTACTTCAATGACCGTTGTGGCTACCATAATCTGGGTTTCCCCACCTACAAAACGTTCCATCTCGTAATCCTTGTCCGCAGGTTTCATTTTACCGTGAACAATGGAAATTTGATACGCTGGCAAGGGAAATTCCCGGACCACACTTTCATAGCCATCCATAAGGTCTTTATAGTCCAAGGCTTCGGATTCCTGTATCAAGGGGTATACCATATAAATCTGACGGCCTTTACGGATTTCGTCCCGTATGAAGCCAAAGACCTTAAGGCGGTTGGAGTCATACCGATGTACCGTACGAATAGGCTTCCGGCCCGGCGGAAGTTCATCGATTATGGAAATGTCCAGGTCGCCATAGACACTCATGGCCAAGGTGCGGGGAATAGGTGTTGCCGTCATTACGAGGATATGGGGTGGGATGGCCCCTCCGGCCCTGCTTTCCTGCGAGGCAGGTTCCCCATTGGAATCATTCCTCGGCGCGCGTGTTTTATGCCAAAGTTTACTGCGTTGTGCTACACCAAAGCGATGTTGTTCGTCCACGATGGCCAACCCTAAATTTTGAAATTGTACCTTGTCCTCCAAGATGGCGTGGGTACCGATCAAGATATCCAAATCACCGTTCCCCAGTTGTTCATAAATGGGTTTCCGCGCCGATTTTTTAACAGATCCGGTAAGCAGTGCACAGGAAACCCCGGTATCCTGTAGCAAGGCCTTTATACCCGCATAATGCTGCTGTGCCAAAATCTCGGTTGGCGCCATTAGACAGGCTTGAAATCCATTGTCCAGGGCCAGTAACATCACCATTAAGCCTACAATGGTCTTGCCGGAGCCCACATCGCCCTGCAACAAACGGTTCATTTGGGCACCACTGCCCAAATCCGACCGGATTTCCTTGACGACCCGTTTTTGGGCCTGGGTAAGTTCAAAGGGGAGGCGCTCCTTAAAAAAGGTGTTGAAACGATGCCCTACGTGATTAAAGGGATACCCTTTGATCCTCCGTTTCCGCTCCTGTTTCTTGGCAAGCAGCTGCAATTGAATGTAGAACAATTCCTCGAACTTTAACCGAAACTGGGCTTTGGCCAAAAGCTCCTGATTCTTTGGAAAGTGGATGTTCAACAAGGCTTCTTTTTTGGAAATCAGGTGCAACTCCCGCAATAGGATCGGAGAGAGCGTCTCGGCAAACTTCCCTTGATATTCCAATAGTAGTTGGGCCACCATTTTTCCAATGACGCGGTTGGTAATGCCTCCATTACCTAATTTTTCGGTGGAAGGATAAATGGGCTGCATGGCCATCTTGTGACCGCTTTGGTGTTCGGATAAGAGTTCCATTTCTGGGTGCGCCATGGAGAATTGACCGTTGAACCAGTTGCACTTCCCAAAAATAACATAGGGCGTGTTCAGTTTTAAATGCTCCCGAATCCATTTTTGGCTTCGGAACCAGACCAATTCCATTTTGCCCGTATCATCTATAAAGGTGGCTACCAACCGCTGCCCCCTTTTTTGGGCCATCGTTTTTATGTGAATGATCTTACCAATGATTTGCACATCGGCATTAGTACGTTGCAAGTGGCCAATTTTATGGTATTGCGTCTTATCGATATACCGATTGGGAAAGAGGTTCAGCAGATCTTGCAAGGTTTCCACGCCCAGTTCAGATTTAAGGGATTCCCCACGGTTGGGTCCAACCCCTTTTAGATAACCAATAGGTGTCTGCAGATCAACACTCATACGACTAAAATAGCCTTTCATAGTTTGGGCCACAAACGAAAGCCCTAATTTTGTCCTTGGATTTTTACCCTTGTCCTAATGAAACGATTTTCCCTACTTTTTTTTATACTTATAAGGTTACCTGTATTTGCCCAACACCAAGATAAGGTAGATTTCACGGAGGCATATGTTACAATAACCCCAAAACCCATGGAAAAAGCCTTAGAAGGGCAGGTCACCTATACATTCAAAGTGATACAGGCCGTGGATTCCGTATTCCTGGACGCGAAGAACATGGGATTTACTTCGGTTAGGCTCAATTCCAGAAAAGTGGAATATACCAATACTGGAAAAAAGATAATCATCCATAAAAAACTCACCAAAAACAGTGTATACAATCTAAGGCTCTCCTACAAGGCCACGCCCAAACAGACGGTCTATTTTTTAGGTTGGGACGATACCATTGAAGACAATGAACAAATCTGGACACAAGGGCAGGGGAAGTATACCAGTCATTGGCTACCCAGCTTCGATGACATGCGGGAAAAGGTAATCTTTGATTTGAACATTCAGAGCAACAAAGCCTACAAGACCATTGCCAACGGAAAACTCATAGGTTTTACGGAAATCCCGGTCTCGGATCCTGTGTTCTCCTATGATATGCACAAACCCATGAGCAGTTATCTTTTGGCTTTTGCCATCGGAAAATACGGAGTAGTGGAAAGCCGGTCGAGAAGCGGCATTCCACTTCTTAACTACTATTATCCATGGGATAGTCTAAAAAGGGAGCCTACTTACCGGTATACCAAGGAAATCCTTGATTTTCTGGAGGCCGAGATAGACGTACCATATCCTTGGCAAAACTATAAACAAGTACCGGTACATGATTTTTTGTACGCCGGGATGGAGAACACTGGAACGACCCTTTTTTCTGACCAATATGTCATCGATTCTATTGCCTTTGTGGATAAAAACTATGTAAATGTAAATGCGCATGAAATGGCTCACCAATGGTTTGGCAATCTGGTAACCGAGGAAAATGGCGAACACCACTGGTTGCATGAGGGTTTTGCCACCTACTATGCCTATTTGGCGGAAAAACACCTTTTCGGAGATGACCATTTCCATTGGAAATTGTTTCAAAGTATGGAACAGCTCGGGGAACAATCAGAAAAAGGGGAGGTGCAAAGCCTTTTGGACCCCAAAGCCAATAGTCTTACCTTTTATGAAAAAGGGGCATGGGCACTTTTTTCCTTGCGGGAACATATTGGGGAGAAAGCCTTTAAAACGGGCATACGGAACTACCTAAAAAAATATGCCCTTAAAAATGTAACCGTATCCGAGTTTCTAAAGGAAATGCAGGCGAGTAGTGGCAAATCCTTGGAAAATTTTAAAAAAGAGTGGCTTTTGGCCAAGGGATTTCCCATGTCCCGAGCCAAAGCACTATTGGGCAAAAAATCCTTTTCGATCGCGACATGGTTACGGTTGCGGGAACGGGCGAAATCTACCACGCCAAATCCCCTTGACCTTAATGGATATTGGGAAGCAACCTCTTCCATGCATTTTAAAAGACAGTTAATCCAGAAGTATGGCAAATTTTTTTCCAAAGAACTCTTTGTAAAGGCCTTTCAATCGGATACGGTACCGCTTCGTCAAACTTTGTTGCAAGTAGATCATGCTCAGGAACGATTCACACAGGAACAACTGGAATCCCTTTTGTCCGACAAAAGTTATATCACACAAGAAATGGCCTTCTATGCCCTTTGGCAACGGTTTCCCGAAAATAGAAAGGTCTATTTGGACCAAACCAGGAAAATCCAGGGGATGCCCAACAAAAATATACGCTTGTTATGGCTTACCTTGGCCTTGTTGACCCAAGATTACGAAGCCGTAAACTCCGGGACTTTTTACGACGAATTGAGCGGGTACACCGGGGCGCAACATCCTTTTGAAATACGACAAGGTGCCTTCTTTTACGTAAGGGAGGTATTTGGGTTGGACGACAAAAGCCTTCTAAATCTTATCCGGGCTACCGGACATCATGCTTGGCGTTTTCGGGAATATGCCCGTAATTTAGTGGAGGAACTATGGGAAGACGATACCTATAAGGAACGTATGCAACAACTGATCGAAAAACAAAACCCGGAAGATATGCGTTATATAACCAAAAAACTGGAGCGTTAATGAGGGCAATGGTCATTTCGGGCGGTGGAAGCAAAGGAGCCTTTGCCGGAGGCGTGGCACAATATCTGCTTGAGGAAGCTAGTCGGCATTACGACATTTTCATAGGAACCTCCACGGGCAGTTTGCTTATTTCCCATCTTGCCCTGGGTAAGGTAGATAAGATCAAGGAGATTTATTCCTCTGTGGATCAGGACAGTATTTTCAACAATTGCCCTTTTGTGATAAAGAAAAAATACGGTTCCGATAGTATTTCCATGAACCACTGGAACATATTTAAGAACCTCTTACGTGGAAAAAAGACCTTTGGGGAAAGTGAGAATCTTCGGGAGCTCATCAAAGAAAGTCTTACCCAGGAAGAATTTGAAGAACTAAAATCCGGCAACAAGACGGTTGTAGTTACCGTTTCCAATCTTTCCCTGAACCAGGTAGAGTACAAAGCCCTCGCCGACTGCACCTATGAGGAATTCTGTGATTGGATTTGGATTTCCTCCAATTACACCCCTTTTATGAGTTTGGCCCGGCGCAACGGTTGTGAATATGCGGACGGGGGCCTGGGAAGCCTAGTACCTATTGAGGAGGCCATAGAAAGGGGTGCCACTGAGGTAGATGTCGTGGTTTTACGCACGGA
>JBCCZF010000254.1:0-5202 GCA_039188035.1 Bacteroidota bacterium
GCCCAGGGACTGCACCAATTGGCGGATGCCTCTAAGGAATATGGTTACGAACTGGATATGGCTACCATAGCCAAAATATGGCGTGCCGGTTGCATTATCCGCGCGGGACTTTTGGCGGACATTACCCAGGCGTTCCAAGCGGATCCTGAACTGCCCAACCTGCTGCTCTCCCCCACCTTTGTGGAAAAGGTACGGCCCACCGTGTCCGCTGCCCGGGAGTTGTTGGCCTATGCGGCCCAAAACGGAATTCCTGTCCCCGGACTGGCCAATTCCCTGACCTATTTTGATGCCTATACGGCCACGCGCCTGCCCTTAAACTTAATCCAGGCACAGCGCGATTATTTTGGATCCCATACCTATGAACGTTTGGACCGGGAAGGTATCTTTCATACGGAATGGGAGGGATAATAGGAAAAGAGACCATGCAACAATGAACCATTTGGACAATAAAAGCATTTGATTTCCCAGGATCTAAATCACTTCCTAAAATAAAGACTCCTAATCCAAATCATTCTCGGAAAGCAAAACGCGCCATTCCATACGTTCGATCTTGTTTAGCATGGAAACATTAAGTTGTTCCTTAAGGGTATCCTGAAGTTTCCGGCTTAGGCCAAAGGCATAAAACTGGGGATTGTACTTAACATCGGCCAAACTATAGGCCTTACTACTGTCCTGCATGGCAATGGCCTTAAGTACGGGTCGGTCATAGGCTGCGGCATCGATCCGTTCCATATTTAGGGCGTGTAGCAATTGATCCAAGTTTTCATATTCCGCTTTTTGGGTATAAAAGTTATCTCGAAGCCACTGGTCCGTAGCGGAATGGCTCAAGGTACCTATGGGCATCTTCTTAAAGTCGCCCAAAGCACTATTGGAAGAGCCCATTTGATTCATGGTCAAGGATGAGGCAATACTGGCGGTAAACCCGGAAATAATAATGATGGCCGTAAACATCCAGATAAGACCCACGATCCGTCCGCCTACCGTCCTGGGTGACTTGTCCCCATACCCTACCGTGGTCATCGTAACCGCGGACCACCAAAACCCCTCCCAAAGCCCTTTCCATCCGCTATGGAACTCTTCGGGATTCTTCCTCCGTTCAAAGTACCAGATCAAAACCCCAAAAATTAAGATTACCACCACAAGGGCACCCAGGGCACGAACGAAATTCACGGAGAAAAAAGAATTTAGGAAAGACATGGCCTTGGCCCATGCGGATTCTTCCCTCTGCAGAAAAGCGGAATGTGCAATGTGGTACGGTGCCGTAAAGTCCATTTTTTTATAGCGGGCAGAAGTAATGCTAAGGGGGGAAAGTCCTACATGGATCTGCCCGGAACCTATCCCCAGCAGAAGACTATCCAAAGTAAGCTCCCTATAGGTGTAGGGAATTTCCAATTCATCGGCCATTTGTTCCCATAACCAGACGGAGGGGCCGGCAAGACCATTTTCCATTTTGGTGACAAAGGGCGGGGTTTCCCTGTACCCAATGATTAGTGTATCACGGAATCCGGTTTGGGCCCATATGGAAATACTGGTATGTAGAAGGAACAATAGGGGTAGAACAGTTTTCATATCGATTATACTTAAAAGCAATTTTATGCTGTGTACAAAAATACCCGTTAAAAGTAAACCGTAACTCCTTAAGAACCGCTTTAAATTTTGTTTTTAGTTCCTGTAGCTATCGGAATTGTCACAGGCATTTTTCTGCCTCCCGAGTCATCGGGAGAGGCTTTAAAAGCGGTGTTTGGCAGCGCCAGAATGCGCATTTTTTAACAGGTTCCATTGAAAAGGCCAATGATTTGTCCTTTTACGAGGAGCCAGATGCAGCGATGAACACAAAAGTGCCATAACAAAACTGAAGGATAAAAGGGGAACAGGCTCTAAAGCGAATAAATAAACCGAAAAGTAACAAAGCGGGGCTGGATAAAGGTTTCGGATGTAAAAACAGAGAGGTTATTGGCACTATTGCGCACCCGGGAATCGATGTCCAACAGATTGCTGGCCTTTAGTTCGTACTCCCATTTGGCATCCCTATCCTTTCTATAGGAGAGCGAAGCATCCCACTCCTGAAACGATTGGGAGTTTCCGTCGCCAAGGTCTTGATTCGTATAACTATATTCTGTACGGAAGGTAAGTGCCTTCCAGATATAGGCATCTAAACCTATCGAAGGGGCCTGCGTTACAAATTTAGTATCCCGCCCGCCTTGATTATTGTTGGTAATATAGTAGCGATAATTCAAATCCACGTTGGGGGCTTCCTTAAAGTTGGTACGGATTCCAGGCGCATATCTTTGGGTATAGCCTTCGTTCAAGGAACGTTGCCCTTGGATAAACTGATTGATCTTGCTGTAGGTAAACCCAGTGGAAAAGCTGGCCCTAATCTTGCCAAAGGTACGTTGTATGCGTCCTGAAAAATCCAGGCTTTCGTCTGCAAAATCCGAATTAAAAAAAGTACTTGTACGGATTACGTTTTCAAAATTCGTCAGACTGCGTATCTGGTCAATATTGTTCGCATAGCTCACCCGTGCAAAAACATTGGTATAGTTAAAAAGGTTAAAGCTGTTATAAAACAAACTTAGGTTATGTGACAATGCATTTTGCAGGGTAGGTTCCCCAAACTGGATATTCTGAAAGCTGTTCAGAACCAGGCCCTGGGCTAGGCGGGTAATGTCCGTGAACTGATTGTTCATGTTGTAGCGGAACGTGAGGGATTCGCTCGACTTGAATTGGACGCGAGTTTCAAAATCGGGTAAAAACCGAAAGAAGTTATCCGTATAAGTGGTTCCAAATTGGGTATTTGTATTGCCGTAGGCATGTACCGAAAAACCGGGGGTGAGTGTAAAGATCCCCGCTTTTAAGCGGTAATGTACCCCCAAATAGGTGTCACTAAAGGTATATTCCGTATCGTTGGTATTTCGGCCCTCATTAATGGTTGGGGTGGGGTCGAATACCGTACCGTCATCCAGGAATTGAAAGATATTGGAATCGAATTCCTGCCGGCTCAGGATAAGCCCAAAAGTGAAATTGAGATTACTTTTCGCATTTAGTATGTGATAATAATCCAGTTTGGCGTCCAGTTGGTTGGATTTAATCGTACGGTTCTGTCCCAGGCTATAGTTGTCCAGGGAAGTGTTTAAACCCAGGGCATTGGCCGTGGCGTCGTAGGCATCGGGGCCGCCCGGATTGTTTATCAGAACGGCATTGTAAAACGGATCCTCATTCTTAAGGAGGTGCTGTGCTTCCAACGCAAAGATATTGTTCTCGTCCAAGGTGTAGTAGTAGTTTAGGTTTTGGTTGATACTATACGGGGTCACCTCGTCTATCTGATCCGTATTGCCTACTACTGAAGACAATAGGTTTTGATCTTGGCTATCATTGGAGATACGGGCCAAAATGTCATAATCCAGTTGATTGTTCGCATTGGGCTGATAGGAGGCACTTAGCTTCAATAATCCCTGATCTGAACGCTCGTTGCTGTTTTGTTCGGTGGCCTCGTCCGGAATGCCAAGTTCGGGATCTGTATATTGAATAAAACTAGTCTCCCGTGAACGGGTACGACTACTGTTCAAGATCAAGAACCCACTTAAATCCAAGGTTTCTTTGGGGGAATAGCTAAAATTTCCCGAGGCCAATTTATTTTCTATGTTCTGGGCATTGCCCTGGGTGGTCAGGAAATTAAGACTATTGTCCCCCAGGTCTATACTGGTACCGCTACTTCTACTAGGTGCCCGAAACCCACCGCCAAAGCCCCGGATATCACGCCTGCTTAATGAGGCTTCCCCGGTATTGTTAAGGTCTCCGATAAAATTTAGGCTGTATTTGGGACTATAGTAAAACAATTTGGGCTGTACCACATAAAGTTCATCGTTCGGGGAGGCCCCGGCCCCGGCCATTACCGTCCCGAACCAAAAATTCTCCTTGCCCTTTTTGAGTTTAATGTTCATGGCCACATTGTCTTGATTGTTGGTCACCCCGCTCAGCTGGCCCACTTCGGAGTAATTGCGCAGCACCTGGATTTTGTCCACCGCTTTGGCAGGAATGTTTTGGGTAGCCAATTTGGTATCCCCGTCAAAGAAATCCTTACCATTGACCATAAGTTTGTTTACCACCTTGCCCTCTACCTCAATTTGCCCATCCTCATTGATTTCCACACCGGGTAGTTTTTCCACAATGTCCTCGAGCTTTCGTTCGCTGCCATTCTGGAAGGAATCCGCATCGTAAATAAGGGTATCCCCTTTAATCCTTATGGGCATTTTATGGATTACCTCCACCTCGTCCAATACATTGTCCGCCTCCAGGGTAAAGTCTTTTGTTAGATCCACTTCCTGGGTGGTCAGGATTTCCGTGTAGGTTTTCATGCCCACATAACTTATCTGGATTTTATAATTGCCATTTTTACCCAACTTCAATTTATATGCTCCTTTCGTGTCCGTAATCCCATAGGATTCCAAACCGTTGGTTGCTTGGTTAATGGCAATTACATTGGCCAATTCCAAGGGCTCGTTAAGGCTGTCACGAACCACGCCCCTTAGTGCAATTTGGGCATGGGAAATCCCTGCTACCATAAGTAGTATTAGGCAAATTTTCTTCATGTTTTTGGTATTCTGATTCTTGTCGGGAAGTGTTCCTATTTATCCGCGTGGCGGTCTTCTCCTACCGCGGTTATCCCGCATCTCCTGCATTTTTTTGGCAATAGTCGCCTGGTATTCACTTTTGGTAATTTCTTTGCCCTTGTCCGGAGCTTCAATTTTGATTTTTTCTTTGGGGTTTATGACAATTTCGTTGCACAACATGGTCGTATTTCCCGCGCTGACCTCCAAAATAAGCCCTGGTAAACCCCAAAACTCCCCCGGCCCATTGGCCACTGGAATCTCCGGAGTATACCAAGCTTCTACAGTTGTCATTTCGATTTCGGGCTCTACTGGCTTTCCGGAAACAGAATCCATTTTCCTTTCGTCCTGCCTACGTAGGGTACGCCAAGAAAAATTGTACCATTGCAGTTGGGTGGTGGGCAGAATGGCCATGGCCTTAAAGCAAAGGTATTGTCCAATTTGTTTGGATTCGGATCCCATTTTCCAGTCGATATTCAAGAGGGAATCCTTCACCAAAAAACGTTTCCCGTAAAACTCCTGGCTTTGGATTAAGGCATTTTCCCTAATATTTTTGTACTGCTTGCCCATAGTGAAGTTTTTGCCCCAGGAATCC
>JBCCZF010000255.1:0-5194 GCA_039188035.1 Bacteroidota bacterium
CAAACTTAGATTCTTATAGGACTACGTGAATACTTGATTTCAAAGACCTGAAGAATATTAATATGCTGAAAATGAAAATCTTAAACTATTTGGTTGAGCGCAGTCAAGACCTCGTCAAAGAGTATGTTCGCAAAGATTTTTGCTATTCCCCACAGCTTTTTGACTTAATCCGGGAAAAGGAAAGAAATAAAAAAAGGAAGCACTCCGTGCTTTAGGTTTTCTTGAAAAATCATCCCGTTGGCCGCTTTCGATCGAAGTGAGAAAGCAATCCAGTCCCAGGCCAAGGTCCCTCAAGTCAAGACAAGCTGCAATTGGTTAAGGGGTAATATTCCTCTAAAAGGTTAGGGCTCATATCCGCCCAAGGCGGACGCTGGTTCGAGTCCAGTCCCCGCTACTAGAAACCGATTGCCCATTGCAATCGGTTTTTTTATTTATGGACGAATTTGTCGTTTACGTTCTTTGGTCAAATTGCCGCTACCAACCGCTCGATTGTTTTAAAAAAAGTAAAATGCCATGCATTTTTTTAACTCAATTATCCATAGCTTGCCAACACCAAAAAAGTCCGTTAGACCACTTGTTTTAGCTCAGTTAAGCTAACCATAAAAGGCCAAACATCACTGGTGTTCGACAGCGTGAATTTTACAATTTAAAATCAATAGGTTTACAGGCCTCCGGTTCCTCATTTGATGTTAATTATCAAACTTTGTTTTTCTTGTTCTGCGCGATTCTGAACCGAAACGGTGTTCCCTTTCCGGCCTTTTGTCCTTTTTTGAACTTCTTTTCTCCAAAACCATTCAATACAAAGGATTCCAAGGTTAGATTGCCATTTTTTGTAAAAATAGTAACCATTTTACCTCCTTTTGTATCATCTTCGATCGTTATGCTTCCGTATTGATAGCCGTTTGACCAGAACCAAGTGCCGTTTTTGGCATTGAAGGCCATGACTTTGTCCACCGCGGAATATCGGAAGCCCGTGTAGGCCAGGATACCGGCCCAAGCGGCCATGGCGCGTGCGTATCGATGCCCGTATTCGCCCTCGTTGAACGGGTTTCTTTTGCGTCCATCATAGCGGTCGCGGATATCCTCGAATATCCGAAGCCCGTCCTCCACTTGACCTTCATATATCATATGTGCCGCCGTACTGTATTCGAATCCGGTCATGATTTCGGTGTAATAGGGAAAGGGAAAGTCCAGCAATGTACCTTCCTTGGGATAAGAAGCCATTATAAGGCCTTTTTCATCGCCCAATCCAAAACTTCTAAAGGTATTGAAATGATCGTTAAAATTGGTGACATAATTGTACTTCATAATACTCTTGAGCGTTGTTCGTACATTTTCCTTGTCCAAGAGATAGCCCAAGCCCGTGGTATGCGCCAAATACTGTCCTACCAACTGATCCACTAGGCAACCTTTGCCCAGTTGTGCCGTTTTACTGGTTCCTTCCGGGATATGATGTTCATAAAACTCCCCATTGAAGATATGGGCATCTATCCATTCGCTGCCTTTATCGAAAAGAGTTCTACATTCCTTGGCAAAGGCCTTATCCTTTAGGTACACCGCCATTTTTTCAGAAGCCTTAAGGGCACCTAGGTACCAGGCTGCCATTTGTGGATTTGGACCCAAATAATTGATGTCCATAGTGTTGTGCTGGCTACCTTCCATAACCCCGTCCTTGTCCGAGTCCCATGGGCCTTTCCAGGCAAATGTCATGGATTTTTTGATAAAGGGCCACATTTCCCTTAATTTGGCGTCATCCCCGGACAGTTGCCAATCACGGTACGCTTTTATCAGTGTGCCCATTTGTCCATCTGCCGCCCTTCCCCCAAAGTTCTTGGCATTTTGAATGGGCAAGGGTACCCTAAAACTCTGCCCTCCATCGGCATTGACGCTGTGCAGAAATTCCACTTCCCGGAACTTGATGGACAGTTCGCCAAAAACAAAAGGAACTGTAGATTCATAGTTCCAGACATGGGAGCATGTGCCAAAACCCCAGCCCGAGGATCTTTCAGCTCCTATGCGGGTCCCCTTTATACTGCCCGTTCCCTCAAAACCGAACGGCAGTCCGTCCGCTATGCGGAACACGGTCTGGCTCCTAAGATTATTCAGGTTGAACAGCCCGGCTTCCTTAAGCACCTCCGGAATATCGCTATCGACTAATGTTTTTACGAACGCTATGGTACTTAGTTCCAAATCGGGAAGTTCAACAACTGTTTTTTGGGCTACCGCCCAGGCACTATCATATAAAGTGGTGTAATGGTTGCCCACTATTTCATTGCCGCCACCGCCATAATGCGTGCCGTGATCCCAGGCCCTACGGTTGGGAAAATGCCAGGTAAGCATAAAGGTTACCTCCTTTGATTCTCCAGGTTGCAATAGTTGTTTCACGGCCAGGGTGGCCGGTGGGGTCTGTATCTTTCCTTCTTCCTTGACTTGGTGCCCCCCAACAAAAGTAGTTTCCCCATCTGCGTTGCTTTTTTGCCTTTTTTCGGGATGGTCGGTCAATTCGCCGTCCGCTATAAAATCGTCCCAAAACTCCCTAAAAGTCCAGTTCCAGCCCAATCTGGCCCAGGAGGTCCTATAGCTCACCTTTTCCTTGGAAGTGGTGGTCAGGGCCATAGTGCCCCAATTAACGTCCTCTTTGTCCACTCCATCGGAGTACATATACAACCCTTTGATCCCATTGGATTCCCTATAGTCGTTATAGTTGTCCTTTGGAGTTCCGGACCAACCATCGGTACCTATGTAATTGGGTACCATACCCACTACTGACGTTTCCACCGGCCTGTTGGTGGTATTTGTGATGACGTATCGCAAAATGGCGACCGGGATACCGCTTTTATCGGCATCTCCCATAACCAAAGGATTAAAGGCTTCCAAACGTACGTCTACCGGTACGTCTTTATGCTTAAATCCTATTTGCGCCAAGGGGTAGGCTGCCGAAAAGGTGGTTTCCTCGAAGCGGGGGAATCCCGAGTTGACGGCATCCGCGCCCCAATCACCATAATACTCGTCAAGGACCACAGGGCCCTCCAGAACCTTTACCCCTGCAGCCTTGTCCGGTTGCTTATAATAGAGTGCAAAAAAGGGGCCATTGGCAATAGTGGGCGCCACAAACTTAAAGGCGGGCAAATACCCCAAGGCACCCCGGTTCATGATCTCCCAATCCCTAAGATCACCTCGACCGCCAACAGAGACCGTTCCTGTGCCTATACCCCCCAGGGGCATGGCCACTTCATCAACAAAATTATCGGTATAGGTTTTAAGTACGGGCCAATCCGTGTTCCATTGTTGGGAAACGGCCCTGTAGCCCAACAGTATGAGCATCACTAAAAAAAAGCTCTTTTTCATATTTTTAATTCTGTGTTTTTTCCATTTATTTTTATCCCTATTATTTCATAATATAAGGGCAGTAGCTTAACACTACTGCCCTTAAAACAAAACTAAACCAACTCAAAATGGTCAACTTCTTCTATTATTGTCTTGCCCATCCTGGATTCTGCTCCAAACTTGGGTTTAACTCAATTTCTCTGAGAGGTATTGGCCATAAATAATGCTTTTGCTCAAAATTTCTGTTCGAAGCATCCTCCAGTATAGAAAAACCATTATCGTCCACGGCGAAGGATTTCGCAGTATGTGCCTGTACTTCTACTGTAGCATTACTCTGTATACTAAACACTTCAAAACCATCGGGATTGTTCAAGGGGGAACTAGACCATTGTATCCCCTTTAAGGCTTGATTTAGTTCAGTTTCGGCCGTTTTCCAACGCCTTAAGTCATCATACCTAAACCCTTCGGCCATTAACTCTACTGCACGTTCCCTACGTATTTCTGTACGCATGTCTAGGTTATTAATAGCTACAAAAGAGTTCGTTAGCTGCGGTATATCCACTCTGTCCCTTAATTTGTTGATGGATATGTCCAAATCGGCATCGGAAATACCTTCATTCCGTTCAAAGACCGCTTCGGCATAGATCAGCATCATCTCGGCGAGTCGGATTACGGGCCAATCGATGCCCACCGCACCCTCTATCTCGGGAAGGAATTTGGACATAAGATATCCTGAAGCACTGGTCCAGTAACCTTCGTTCCAACCGCCCGTTCCGGTCAAATCGGTAAGCGAGTAATTTCTTTCGTAAGGCACGCTGTACCAAAACTGGTCAAAAGGCTCAATAAAGTTTTGTAGCATACGGGTATCCCTGTTCATGTATTCCGTATTGGCAGCTACCTTATTAACCGGATCTATGGTAAAACTATGTCCTTCAAAAACACTATCAGGGTGATCTATCGGCAAACCGGTATTGTCCAAAAAAGTATTTGCCAATTTAAGTGTGGGGGACAAATTTCCACCATTAACGGAAATATATCCCGAGGGGGCATCCAATTTATTGTGCCTCCTTGTAACGATATACTCATTTTGGGCATCTTTGCCCAGGCCCAAAGGATTGGACTGCACACTGCTTTCCAGTATGAAGAAATAAAAATAGCTTAGGTCGCCCAATGCATCATTTTTGAATAGGCTGTGATTTCCACTGTCCATAACGGCCTTGGATTCGGTTATCGCTATATCCAACATGGCATCCTCATTCCCAAGACCGTGGAATTTTCGCCACGTACCTTCAAAGAGTGCCACTCTTGCCTTCAAAGCCCTCACTCCATCCTCTGTGATGCGCCCCATATTGGAAGCATCGCTAAGCGTTCCGACTCTAGTAACGGCCTGATCCAAATTCCAGAGGATATAATCCACTATTTCACTTCTTGAGGCCCTTGGGGCGTTTAGAAGTTCATCTTCCAGACCCAATGCCTTGTCAATCAAAGGGACACCTCCATAATGGCTTAGCAAAGTAAAATAGTTCATGGCCACAAAAAAATGTGCCTCGCCCTTATATACCTGTACGGCATCCTTTAAGGCACCCGGTTCAATTAGGGCTTCCCTATCTATCAACTCAAAAGCCGACCTAATATTTGCATAGGGGTTGCTCCAGGTACCGCTGGTCTCAGGTTCAATAAATGTACTGTTGCTTATCGGATCGGGGCCTCCTGTAAAATGGAAATCCGTCCAATTGTCCCTGTTTGCCACCCCACGCGTGGGCAATTGCCCATATAGCCCATTGGCATACAATCTATAATCGTTCTCGTTTTGAAAAAACGCTTCCGAAGTCAGATCACTCAAGGGCAAAAGATCTAAACTACGCTC
>JBCCZF010000256.1:0-5194 GCA_039188035.1 Bacteroidota bacterium
CAAGGTCCAGGAACCATCCGGCTTTCCCAAGTCCAATGCACCTTTGGCCGCTTCTTGCTCCCCACTGATCAAAACCCGATATTGATAACCCACAACGCGGGATTCACTGTTCGACTGGAACTCCCCAAACTGAAACTGCCAGGATCCCTGGGGATACCCTTTACTATAAACGCCCGTGATATTAAAGGAAAAATCCTCCTTCTCCAACAGGGCCTCCAAATTAGAACGCTTTATACTAAAAGGGCCATCCAATATGGTATCCCTGTCCATAAGAAGGTAGCTATAATCGGCTTCCCCATGATATTTCCCCAAGGTCATGGGGCCCATGTATTGTTGTCTTATCTGGCCGGACACTCCGTAGGATATGCCCAAAAGCAGGGTTAGGATATGAAGTAGAGGCCAATTTCGATTTTTGAATTGAATCATTCGCTATCAATTGCTTTACATCACAAGTAATACGCATATTTATGGAAGGTGGATGTTTTTGCCATAAAAAAAATCATCGTTTCATCATAAGGAATTCTTCTGGGCCCCATTACCCGCCTGTCTTGGGCATAAACGGTTTCAAAAAAACCCTTTTTGTCAACTAGACCTAACGAAAGGGGAAAAGCAATGTTAGAAAAGTGGGCTGCCAAGATTCTATGTCGGAGGTTTCCTCTAGGAATGGTTTCCCTAGAACCCAATACGTGTAACGTGGGGATAGGGGTATACAAGGCTATGGTTTTTAAGGGAATGAACGGGATAGGCCAATGGGGAATCAATACCCAAATCCCACATCCTTGGAATCGGTATTGATTTCCTTAATGTCCCCGCTATAACGTATCACAAAACGCTGGGAACTATTTACAATAATCTGGCCCGTTAAATTGGGAAAAAGGGAAAGTTGGACCGTGTAGAATTCCGTTTCATTATTTATGCCAAAGGTCACATCATAGCCCGGATCTCGTTTCTTTTTGACGATTTCAAAATCCTTAGGCACCCCGTTAAATGTAATGGCGTTACGGTCAGTGCTATTGTAACCGGCCCCCATTTGCCGTTCCCCATAATAGGGAAGGTAGGCGGAAACACTATCACTTTGGATGCGCAGGTAATTGGGATTTCCAATTAGATTTATGCGATTCCCGGCACTCCCAGGAGGCAATAATCCCGAGTTGGCCACACTAGTCATACTATTGGTCATTTGCGGCATGGCCCAATCCGCAACAATTTCAAAAGACCGTTGTTGCACCAAGGCGTCCAAACGTGCATGCGCCTTGGCCGCCTCCACGCCTTTCAAGGAACCCCCACACGAAAAGAGCACAAAGGAAAACAACCCTAAAAAAAACACCTTCATCTGCATACGCCTAAATGTTTAAACTTTTTAAAAAATACGCAATAATCTAGAAAAAAGGTTTTAAAGAATTCTTAAACTTCGGTATGGGGTTATCCTTTACGCCAAGGCCCCCGAAAACCTGTACGTTGCTTGGAAGTGTTTATAAAGTACACCCCTGTTAACAAGATCAAAGCGGCAATACTCGATTGCAGGGAAATGCGTTCGTCCAAAATGGCCCATCCCAATACTAGGGCCACTATAGGATTCACATACGTATTGGTTGCCACTTTTTCCGGTGAAACGGACTTCAACAAAAAATTAAAGGCGGAAAAGGCCACAATACTGCCCAATAGTATCAGGAGCACCATGGCCCATTGTACCCGGGCACTCCATTGTAGGGGGGAGACCCATTCTTCTCCTAGTATCCAACTTATAAGGAACAACATACTGCCGCCCGTAAACATTTGGTATCCCGTATTTACCAGCTGTTGCTTGGGCATATCCGCCTTGCCAACAAATAGACTACCATAGGCCCAGGAAAGCATGGCGGCAAAAATAAGGGCTATCCCTAGCCAGGAATCTTCTTGTTGTACTATAGCCTTTTGGCTCACCAACAAATAAATGCCAATGATTCCAAGAGCCACGCCTATAAGGGACATGGCCCGTATCTTTTTTCCCTGAAGAAGCCACATTAACAAAAGAATGACCAGGGGTTGTGCGGATATTTCAAGTGCGGCAAAACCACTGTCCACGTATTTTAAGGCCCATACTACCACGCCATTGCCAAAGCTCAAAAACAAAAATCCGGCCACGAACGTATTCCTTAGCTGCTTTTTGGAAATAGACAGGGAAATGCCCAAAACCGTGGCCAGGCCAAACATAAGAAGACCGGCAACGGTAAAACGAATAGCCGCTAACATAAACGGAGGTAGCTCCCCTACCGCTATCTTATTGAGAAGATAAGTAGAGCCCCAAATGACATAAATGGAAAAAAAGGCCAGGTATACCAGTGTCGTGTGCCGTGATCGGGCCATAACCAAGCAGGGATAAATTAATATCGGGCAGAGGCCCTTAATGTTCGGTAATTGGTATTTCCAGTATGCTCCAACACAGCTAGGGTTCCCGCGTTTGGACGTTACTGGAATTCGCGTACAATAGTACGCATATTCCGTAGAGAATGGAAAAATAAAAGGGGGGTGAATTTTTAAAAAGTACTCAAATACGTTTCGGCATCTTACCTTGCGGGTTCACGCATCAAGAATTCACCAGTTGTTGCTGTACACTGGTAGGTACCGAGCGAAAGGTGGAAAACACAGAGGAAAATGTAGCTTTACCTTGGGTCAGCGAGCGCAGGTGCGTACTATATCCGTACAACTCCGCCTCAGGGGCATTACATGTTAGTATTTGGTAACGGCCCACACTGTCGATACCCAAAATCAAGGCCCTTCGCGATTGCAAATCGGTCATTACCCCGCCAACCATTTCCTCCGGTACTTTAAGGGTCAATTCACGAATAGGCTCCAATAATTTGGGTCTTGCATTCATAAAAGCTTCTTGAAACGCATGGGCCCCGGCAATTTTAAAGGAGATATCGTTGGAGTCCACGGAATGCATTTTACCATCGTAGACCATAACCCGTATGTCCGTAACATAACTTCCCGTTAAAGGACCGGATTCCATGGTCTCCAAAATCCCCTTTTTAATGGAGGGAAGATATCTGAGGTCGATAACCCCGCCCACAATGCAATTATAGAAGACCAATTTTCCGCCCCAAGGCAGTTCTTCTTCCTCCTTGCCCCGAATATGGAATCCCTGGGGCTCCGGCATACCTCGCATATACGGTTCTATCTTTAGATGTACCTGGGCAAACTGTCCGGCACCTCCCGACTGCTTTTTATGCCGGTAATTGGCCGTAGCCGCCCGTTGGATGGTCTCCCTATAGGCCACGCGGGGTTTCTCAAACTTCGCCTCCACCCCATACAGATTGCGCAAAGTCCAATCAATAGTGGCCAAATGCAGTTCTCCCTGGCAACCCACAAGCTGTTGTTTCAGTTCAGATGAATACGAAATAATAATGGTGGGATCTTGACTGTTGATACGGCGTAGTGCCTCCGTCAGTTTTTCATCCTCGTTTTTCTTCACCGCAGATACCGCCCTACGGGTACGGGATTCAGGATAAGCAATGGGGCGAATGGTAATGGGGATACCTTCCTGGTGCAGGGTATCGTTCGTCTCGGTATGTTTTAACCGCAAGGTGGCCCCAATGTCCCCGAGCGCCAAACGGGATACAGGTTCGCGCTTTTTGCCATCCATAATAAAGAGTTGGTGCAATACCTCGGTATCCCCGGTTCGGGCATTGACCAATTTATCGTTAACCTTGACTTCACCGGATTTAACTTTAAAGAAAGTAATTTGCCCCAGATTGGGCCGGTGCACCGTCTTGAACACAAAAAGGGAGGTAGGGGCTTCTTTGGTACGTTCCACCGGAATCCCTTCCAAGGTCTGTTCCGGTTTTAAATCCGCGGCCGCCGGGGCCACATTGTCGATAAAACCCATTAGCCGGCCACTACCCATATCCTCAAGGGCGGAGACACAGAAAACCGGGAAGAGTTCATGGTTTAGCATGCCCGCCTTAATCCCCTGCCGCATTTCGTCCTCGTTCAAGGTATCCTTTTCAAAGAAGAGCTCCATAAGTGCCTCGTCATTTTCGGCCGCCTTTTCCACCAATTCGTTGTGCAAACGATCCGCAAGTTCCCTTTGATCTTCCGGAATGGGATGTTTTTCCGGCTTGCCACCTCCGGAAGGAAACTTGTACATCCTCATTTTCAACACATCAATTATGCATTGCCTTCCGTCCATCCGATGGGGATATTGGATTTTTACCGCATTATTCCCTACCAATTCCGAAATGCTCTGAAAGCTGTCCTCAAAATCGAGGCCAACATGATCAATTTGGTTGATAACAAAAAGAGTAGGTTTATGGTAATCGGAAATATAGTTCCAAATGATTTCGGTCCCGATTTCCACACCGTATTGACCATTCAATACGGTCACAATAGTATCGGCCACCCGAATGGAGGAAATAATCTCGCCGATGAAATCATCCAATCCCGGGGTATCCACAATGTTTATTTTGTAATTGCGCCATTCCGTATGCAGAGGTGTAGCAAAAACCGAAGTCTCCCTTTCCCGCTCTATATCATGGTAATCAGAAACGGTATTTCCCTTTTCAACGGTTCCTCTCCTATTGATAAGCCCAGCTTCAAAAAGCATGGTTTCCGCCAAGGTGGTCTTCCCACTTTGGTGGGCACCTACCAATACAATGTTCTTAATGTGCTTATGGTCATATACCTTCATCTTTATGCTGGTTTTTAGGGCGTGATCAACGCCACGGTTTATTGCTTAAAACTAAGAATGCCCTAAGATCTATAACATGACCTTTATTAGTTTTTGATGGGATTCCCATAGTAATCAGTGGTATGTTTTTGGATAAATCCGACAAAAGAAACAGATAAAAACCGATTTAAATCCCCATTCCACCTCATAACAATGTTCTTAAAAACAAAGCATATCCCCTTTTTGACCGTACCCGCGACTAAATCATAAAAAGCATGCTAAGAATTTAATTATCAGAAATTTAATAGAAAAACACTTAAAAAGCAAATTTGCCAAAATGTTAAAAAATGCATAAAACAGTACCTTTCATAACATAGTACTGTAACAAAATTAAAACCCTGTCGTCTTTTAAGCGTACAACATTTACAAAGCATGGTTATCATGGAAAAGTTACCACAACATCTCGTAAGACCTAAAGTTTATTTTAGCCTTGGTTTTGGATGGCGTACCGATCGATTCTATCATCAAAAAAAACAAACAACAACA
>JBCCZF010000257.1:0-5179 GCA_039188035.1 Bacteroidota bacterium
GCAATCCCTGGTATTTTGCCCCTATTCCAATCAATAAAAACAATCGACTATTCTAAAAAAGGTCGTACATAGATATGGAACAACCCTTAGATAAAACCAAGCTCATTCAAGATTTAAAGTCCATTACCGCAAACCGGTATGTTCTTACCGAGGAATCGGAAAAATATGGGCACTCCAAAGGATTTCGATATGGGTCCGGAAAAGCCTTTGCCATAGTTAAGCCGGGCACCTTGTTAGAGACTTGGAAGGTATTACAAGTATGTGTTGATGCCGGGGTAATTGTGCTTATGCAAGCCGCCAATACGGGATTGACCGGTGGATCCACACCATATGGTGACGATTACGACCGTCCCATAGTGATCATAAACACCATGCGCATTGACGGCATCCAGATCATTGATAAGGGAAATCAAGTTATTGGTCTAGCGGGGAGTACCTTGTTTGGTTTGGAAAACAAACTCGCTTCGTATGGCAGGGAGCCGCATTCCGTGATTGGTTCCACATCTATTGGTGCTTCCATTGTGGGCGGTATCTGTAATAACTCTGGAGGATCGTTGATCAAGAGGGGGCCGGCCTATACCGAATTATCGCTCTATGCCCAAATCGATGAAAGGGGGGAGCTTACATTGATCAATGATCTAGGAATTGAACTAGGCAATACCCCGGAAGAAATCCTGACCAATTTACAGAATCAAAGTTATACTAACGATCAGATACAGTTTCCCGATAAATTGGCCTCGGACAATGCATATGAACAGCGCGTTAGGGAAATAGATGCCGACACCCCGGCCCGGTTCAATGCCGATAGCCGGCGGTTGTACGGAGCTTCCGGCTCAGCTGGTAAAGTAGTCGTTTTTGCGGTTCGTTTGGATACTTACCCGGCCGCCAAACGCAGTAAAGTTTTTTATGTGGGAACCAATACCCCCGATGTCTTATGGCAACTCCGTAGGGATATCTTGTCCAAGTTCAAAAATTTGCCTACTACCGGGGATTATCTCCACCGCGCCTGTTACGATGCCACTAAAAAATACAGCAAGGACAACTTTATAGTCATTCACAAACTGGGCACCGATTTTATCCCCAAGTTGTTTGCCCTTAAGCGAAAGGTAGATCTTATAGCCGGCAGGTTTAAATTTCTTCCCAATAAGTTTTCAGATCGGATGATGCAGTTTTTAAGCAATTTCTGGCCCAATCATCTGCCCCGTCGTATGGAAGAGTATCGTGACCTATATGAGCATCATTGGGTGATTGAAACGGCAGATGATGCCATTGATGAGACCCGGTCGTATTTTCAGGAATTTTTTGACAAGCACGAAGGCGACTTTTTTGAATGTACGGATAAGGAGGGTGAAAAGGCACTCTTGCATCGGTTTGTTGCGGGAAGCGCCATAGGCCGCTACCATGCCATACATCAAAAAAAGGTAGGCCCCATGATGTCCATAGATGTTGCCTTTCCCCGAAATGAAAAAGACTGGTTCGAAAAGTTACCCCCTGAAATCGACGATTTACTCGAGGTTAAACTGCATTACGGACATTTGTTTTGCCATGTGTTTCATCAAAACTACATTGTAAAAAAGGGTGTGGACGGTAAAGCGCTAAAAGAGCAACTGCTAAAGACCTTTGATGCACGAGGTGCAGAGTATCCGGCCGAACACAATGTAGGCCACGAGTATTTGGCCAAACCCGTTTTAAGCGACTTTTACAGGGAATTGGATCCCACCAATGCGTTTAATCCCGGTATTGGAGGTACCAGCAAGCTTAAAAACTGGAAATAGGTCTTGGGATAGTTGGGCTTCGCCCCATTCGAACCACGTTGCATGCATTGGTTTGCGTGGCGGCATCAAAGAATACCCTCATCTAAGGACTGGCCATCTTTTTCCTGCTCTTTTTTGGCGGTAATGGTGGCTATGAGTTCATGCATATCCATTTGCTTGAGCTCCTCGTCCACAAAAAATGGGGAAAGTTTGTCCTGGTTGTACTTGTAGACCCGCCAACGTTTAAAGGAATATTCCAAAGCGGTAAGGTTTTCCACCCAATCCCCGGAATTCAGATAGGTACATTTCCCCTTCCTGTTTACGTGGATTTCCTTCTTTGGATGGTGAATATGGCCGCACACCACATAATCATATTGATTCTCAATGGCCAAGTCTACTCCCGTCCTTTCAAAATCCTGGATGTACTTTACGGCCCCCTTAACACTATTTTTAATTTTCTTGGACAAGGAATAACGTTCCCTTCCCATTTTCATCAGTACCCAATTGACCAACCTATTCGCTAAAATGAGGAAATCATATCCATATCCGCCCAATTTCGCCAACCATTTGGCATTTTGTATGGACACGTCAAAGACATCGCCATGAAAAAACCATGCTTTCTTTCCGTCCAAATCCAGTACTAATTTATCCAGAATATGCAGATTGCCCATAGAGGCGCCACTAAACTTACGAAGGGTCTCGTCATGGTTCCCGGTAATGTAATACACCTCAGTACCTTTGGAGGCCATCCCGATAATTTTTCGCAACACCCGCATATGGGAAGCTGGAAAATACCTTTTGCTAAACTGCCAAATGTCAATGATATCGCCGTTGAGAATCAGTTTCTTGGGCTGTATGCTGTTGAGATACGCTATGAGCTCATCCGCATGGCAACCATAGGTACCCAAATGGACATCCGAAACCACGGCCAAATCGATTTTGCGCTTCTTCATAGTATTTGGGGCATAGCATCATAGGTTAATACTATCATTTCGTCATTGTATGAAAGTAATTTATAAAAATGTAAGGTATACCTAATCGATTACAAAATAAACCTATAGGTATAAACCGAATTTAAAATCCGAATCAAGAATTGTTTGGGATACTGTTAAGTTTATATTACGTAATACGCCTTTGCGTTAAGATAGTGTTATGTCCGCGTCCACTTTTGTATCTACGATATAAGGCATACCTTTGCGGTTCGTTGTCCGGAATTCCGTGTCCCTGTGCCCATCCGGACGACCTCAAAAGGAACGCATATGGCAGGAAATACCTTTGGCAATTTATTTAGGTTAACCACATTTGGAGAATCACACGGAACCGCCCTTGGGGGGGTTTTGGATGGATGCCCCTCTGGACTGGAGCTGGATTTGGAAAAAATACAACGGGAGTTGGATCGCAGACGGCCAGGACAATCCGCCATTGTTACCCAGCGTAAGGAACCGGACAAGGTAGCATTCCTTTCGGGCCTTTTTGAGGGCAAGACCACCGGAACGCCCATCGGCTTTGCCATTTACAACACCAACCAAAAATCCAAGGATTACTCCCACATCAAGGATTCCTATAGACCTTCCCACGCCGATTATGTCTACGACAAAAAATATGGTTTCCGGGACTACCGGGGCGGGGGCCGGAGTTCTGCACGGGAGACGGCCAGTAGGGTAGTGGCGGGCGCTATCGCCAAACAATTCCTAAAAGAAGTACGGATAAAAGCCTATGTATCCCAGGTGGGCTCCCTAAAATTGGACAAAGGCTATAATGAACTTGATCTTTCCTTGATCGAGTCCAACCCCGTACGCTGCCCCGATACAGAAATGGCTGGGCAAATGGAGTCCTATATCAAGGAAATCCGAAAGGAAGGGGATACCATTGGGGGTGTTATCACATGCGTATTGCAAAATGTGCCTTTGGGCCTGGGGGAGCCTGTTTTTGATAAGTTGCACGCGGAATTGGGCAAGGCCATGCTCTCTATTAATGCCGTAAAGGGTTTTGAATACGGTAGCGGGTTTGGGGGAGTGTCCATGAAAGGAAGCGCCCATAATGACGGTTTTAACCCCGATGGTAGCACAAAGACCAACCACAGCGGAGGCATCCAGGGCGGTATAAGCAATGGCATGGACATCTACTTCAACGTAGCCTTCAAGCCCGTTGCCACAGTCATTCAAGGGTATGAAACCATAGATAAACAGGGGAACAAGGTCACAACGAAAGGGAAAGGACGCCATGATCCCTGTGTAGTGCCCAGGGCCGTGCCCATTGTAGAGGCCATGGCCGCCTTGGTCTTGGCGGATTACAACCTTCTCAATCGGACTATAAAATCAGAATAGATTGGTTCGCAATTAGGTTTACGGCCAAATGCTTATCTTACTGGCGTAAACCCGAAATAGCGATGCGAAAACTTGAATTGCATTGGAAAATCCTTATAGGCATGCTATTGGGCATCCTATTTGGTTTTGCCATGACCTACCCGGACTGGGGACGACAGTTTGTTTCCGATTGGATAAACCCCTTTGGGACGATTTTTGTAAAACTCCTGAAACTTATTGCCATTCCTTTGATTCTAGCTTCCTTAATCAAGGGTATCTCCGATCTAAAGGACATCTCAAAATTCAAAAAGATAGGTTTGCGAACCATTGGCATTTACGTCGCCACCACCATAGTAGCTATTACCATTGGCCTACTTTTGGTAAATATACTGCAACCAGGCAGTGGTATTTCCGAACAGACAGTTGCCAAGCTTTCGGAAACCTATGCCAGCGATAAGGGAGTCACTTCAAAACTAGACGAAGCCATGAAGCAGAAGGAAAGTGGCCCCCTACAATTCCTTGAGGATATGGTACCGGACAATGCCATCCATGCCATGGGCAGCAATGCTTTGATGTTACAGGTTATCTTCTTTACCGTTTTTCTTGGCATTTCAATGTTGCTTATCGGCGCGGAAAGGGCAAAGCCCTTAAAGGATTTTTTTGATTCCCTCAACGACGTGGTCCTGAAAATGGTAGATTTAATTATGCTTACGGCCCCCTATGCCGTATTTGCCCTTTTGGCCAACGTGGTAGTGTCTTCTGGAGATCCGGATTTGTTGGTGGCGCTACTGAAGTATGCGGGTGTGGTAGTACTTGGTCTACTCCTTATGATTGCTTTTTACACCCTTTTGGTGTCCTCCTACACCAAAAAAAATCCGTTTTGGTTCTTAAAGGAAATCAGTCCCGCTCAGTTATTGGCCTTCTCCACAAGCTCCAGCGCGGCCACCTTGCCGGTAACCATGGAACGGGTAGAGGAGCATATTGGGGTAGACAAGGAAGTTTCCAGTTTTGTACTGCCGGTAGGGGCCACCATTAACATGGACGGAACCAGTTTGTACCAAGGGATAGCCGCCGTTTTTGCAATGCAGGTATTGTGGCCGGAAGGATTGGGATTTAGCA